>JAPPPC010000272.1 GCA_028817685.1 Rhodospirillaceae bacterium | reverse complement strand
CAATCACATATTGCGGATCGGCCCGGCGCATGACCGAGTAGGTGTTGATCGTGCCCTTGCCGGACGCCTCCACCATCTCGACATTATTGCTGAGCGTGAAGGGGCTGAGATTGCGCGGGTACCAGAAGAACTGGCCGGTATCCTTGCAGCGCGGAATCATCAGTTTGCCTTCGTTCGCGGCCGCCCAGAAGGCCTCGTTTTCGACACTCATCGGCGGTGACGGAATATTGCGCTGGCTCATGCGTCGGCCCTCCCCAGGATAACGGTTGAACTGCCCATTCGGGTACCGATCGAGCCGCCCGTGCCGTGGGCGAGCGCGAGCTGGCAATCCTTGACCTGGACGGCCGGATGCGCCTCGTCGCGCAGCTGACGGACCGCTTCCAGGACCTTCGTCAGGCCCCCGCGGTTGATCGGGTGGTTGCTGCACAGCCCGCCGCCATCGGTGTTGAAGGGCAGCTTGCCCTCGCCGGCGATCAGGTTGCCGTCGGAGACGAATTTGCCGCCCTGGCCGACCTCGCAGAAGCCGAGATCTTCCAGCGTTTCCAGCACCGTGATGGTGAAGCTGTCATAGATCGATGCGTAATCCATGTCCGCCGGCGTCACGCCCGCCTCTTCAAAGGCGATCGGGCCGGACCAGCGCGCGCCGGTGAAGGTCAGGTCGACCTGGCCGGAGTTGAGATGCTTCGGCGCCTCGCCATGACCCAGCACCTTGACGCAGTCGCGGTCGAGGCTCTTGGCCACTTCCGGACTGACGACGATGAAGGCGCCGCCGCCGTCGGAGATGACGCAGCAATCGTTGCGGTGCAGCGGATCGGCGATCATCGGCGAATTGACCACATCCTCGACCGTCACAACGTCGCGCAGCATGGCGTGCGGGTTGTGCTGGGCGTGGTGCGAGGCCGCGACCTTGATCCAGGCCATCTGCTCGCTGGTCGTGCCGTATTCATGCATGTGCCGGTTCGCGGCCATGGCGTACATATTGACCACGGTCGGGCCGTAGATGAATTCGAACGGCACGTCCGGCGCCGCGCCGTAGTTACGCGGCTGCGTGCCGGTCGCCATGCCTTCCGAGCGCGGTCGGCCGGCCAGGGTCACCAGGGCGATATTGCATTTGCCCATGGCGATCGCCGCAGCGGCGTGACCGATATGCAGGACATAGGACGAGCCGCCGACATCGGTGGCGTCGAGATGCCGCAGATTGCGCAGCCCCATATATTCGACCATCGACAGCGGGCCGAGGCCCGGCGCATCGCCGGCGCAGAAATAGCCGTCGATATCATCCTTGCTGATGCCGGCATCGGCGATCGCACCGGCCGCGACCTCGCCATGCAGCTGAGCCACCGACAGGTCGGTCGCCTTGCGGGTCGGATGCTCGTAGATCCCCGCGATATACGCTTTCCCCTTGATACTCATTGAGTGGTTTCCAGTTCGTCTATGGATTTTGTCCGCCGACCATAGGCAACCGTCCCGGCGCCATCAAGGATGCTGGCGGACATCAGTTTTCGGTACGAAATTCTTCTGTAATTAATTTTGCAATCTTTTCTATTTTTATTATTGATATCAATTTTGCTTACATTTATAACTGCAACATCGAATTAGAACGGTGCGGACAACCTGAATAGGAGTTCACGATGTTGATGAAATCGAAACTGATACGGCCCCTCGCGCTTGGCGCCTTTGCCGTCGCCCTGGTGTCGGCGCCGTTCATCGCCACCGCCGAAGCCGGCGGATACCACAAGCATGACCATTACGAGTACAAGTGGCACAAGAAAAAGCATAAGGCCAAGGCGCACCGCCGCATGCACAAGCACGGCATCCACCATCATCACCACTACAAGGAAGAGCGCCGCCATACCCGCAAGCACCGCCGCATCCGGCACGCCTGGAAACATAAGCATGGCCATCACGGCCACAAGCGTCCGGTCAAGGTCATCAAGAAAGTGGTGAAGGTGGAAACGGCCCCGCGCTACACCGCCGAAGAACGGCTCATCCATAACCTGATCGAAGCGATCCTCGCCGCAAATACGGGACGCTACCGCTAGACGAAATCCCTCCACCTTGGCCCGCCGCGCCCCCCGCGGCGGGCTTTTTCTGTCAATTGAGCAATTCGGTGCGCAGGGCCGGCCAGTTTCGGTCGCCCTGCGGGATCAGCTTGTCGATGCCGCCGGCGATCCATTGTGCCTGCACGCCCTTCGAATAATTCAGGTACAGCTTGCCGTCGACGATCCGCCAGGCTTCGGGATCGATCGAGGCGGTGTAATTCTGACTGACCGCCCAGGCGCAATAGCCGCCATATTGCGGCGCATAGCGTTCCGGGTCCTTCGCGAAGGCGTCGCGGTTGGCCGCGCTGGCGAAGTACCATTTCGCATCCATCCAGCGATGGGTGAAATCGCTGTCGCCTTCGACCGGCTTGCCTTCGGTGAAGTAGGCGACTGGGTCATAGCCGCGGATCGCCTTGCCCCAGCTTGTGAAGATCTGGTCGCCGGCCAAAGCGGGCGATGTCCCGCCGGCAATGAACAACACGAGAAAAACGGTTTTCAACAGGTGACGCATGGCGCACCTCCGAATTGTGATCGTCTGAATGGCCCGATAGACTTCTGGTCCTTGGGTGGGAGATATAGGACGATTTTCCGATGCCGGAACCTTACACCAAGACAACTTTCGGTGAATTGCCGGCCCGGATGGCCGCGCGTTTCGGCGACCGCGAAGGGCTGGTATTCGAGGATCGGCGCTACAGCTTCGCCGAAATGGCGGCGCGGATCGACCGGGCAGCCAAGGGGTTGATGGCAATCGGCGTGGAGCCCGGCGACAAGGTCGGGCTGTGGCTGCTGAACCAGCCCGAGTGGATGGATCTGATGTTCGCCGTCGCGAAAATCGGCGCCGTCCTGGTGCCGATCAACACGCGATTCCGCACGCGCGACCTTGAATATGTGCTGACCCAGTCCGACTGCGCCTTCCTGCTCTGCCACGACACCTCCGGTCCGATCGACTATCTGGAGATGGTGCGGGAGGTCGTCGCCCTGCCGGCAGAGGGCACGGCCATCGCCGATCCCAAACCGCCGGAGATGCGTGCGGTCATCACTGTCTCGGATAAAAAGCATGCCGGCACGATCGCCTGGCAGGACCTGTTGGCCGGGGCGGAAACCGTCGCGGACGATGCACTGGCATCCCGCGCCGCCGCCGTGGACCCGGACGATCCAGTGTTCTTCATGTACACCTCCGGCACGACCGGTTTCCCGAAAGGCGCGGTTCACACCCACAATCTGTTGCGGCTGATCGTTTTCCGGGCGAAGCACATGGCGATGTCGGAAAACGATGTCATCCTGAATTATTTACCGCTGTTCCATCTGTTCGGCTTTTCCGAAGGCGCGCTGATGTCGATGATATCCGGTGCGAAGCAGGTGCTGACCGCCAGCTTCGATCCCGACGAATGCATCCAACTGGCCGCGCGCGAACGGGCGACGATCATGCACGGCTTCGAAACCCATCTGAAGGAAATGGTCGAGGCACAGCAGCGCCACCAGGGCGATCTGTCGAGCCTGCGCACCGGTATATTCGCCGCCGGCATGCAGAGTGCGGTACCGATCTTCAGGCGCGCGCTGGAAGCGTTCCCGACGATGCGCACCGTTTCCGGCTTCGGCATGAGCGAGGTCGGCGTCGGCGTCACCTTCGGCGCGCTGGACGACGATCTGTCGCGCCGGCTGGAAAGTTCCGGCGGCCCGATCGACGGGCATGAGGTGCGGATCGTCGACCCGGACACGGGTGAAGAACAGCCCATCGGCGTCCCCGGCGAGCTGCTGGTCAGGGGCTACGGCATCATGCAGGGCTACTATAAGAAGCCGGAAGAGACAGCCAAATGCTATGACGCGGAGGGCTGGTTCCATACCGGCGATACCGCGTCGATGCGCGCGGACGGCTATATCCGCTTCCTCGGCCGCTACAAGGACATGCTCAAGGTCGGCGGCGAGAATGTCGACCCGATGGAGACCGAAGGGCTGCTGCTCGACCACCCCGCCGTCCATCAGGTCGCTATCGTCAGCCTGCCCGACCCGACGCTGACCGAGGTGCCCGTCGCCTTCGTCGAGAAGGTGCCCGGCGCCGACGCCACGGGTGACGACATCATCGCCTATTGCCGCGGCAAGGTGGCGAGCTTCAAGATTCCGCGCCATGTGCAATTCGTCGAGGACTGGCCCATGACCGCCTCCGGTAAGATCCGCAAAATGAACCTGCGCGAAACCGCCAAGGAGCTGTTCCTGTGAACGCCGCCGACCTGCACCGCGACACGATCGTCATCGACGCCACCTGCCCGCTGGCGCGGATCCATAAATATGTCGACTGGTACCGCGAGGGCGGGGCGACGGCGATCGCGCCGACCATTACCGGAGCGACCGGTAGCGCCCGCACCGGCTTCACGCAGATCGGCGGCTGGCACCGCTACGCGCGCGAGCGCGACGACACGATCATCGTGCGCCATGCCGCGGACATCGAACGGGCCAAGGCCGAGGGCAAACTCGGCCTCATCCTGCATTGCCAAGGGACGGCCCTGATCGAGGACGAGATCGACCTGCTCGACAGCTATCACGAGGCGGGGCTGCGGATCGTGCAGCTCTGCTACAACACCAAGAATCTGGTCGGCGACGGCGCGTCGGAACGCACCGATGCCGGGCTGAGCTATTTCGGCGTGAAACTGATCGAGCGGCTGAATACCCTCGGCATGATCGTCGATTGTTCGCATACCGGCCACCGCACCAGCATGGAGGCGGCCGAGCTCTCCGCCGATCCAATCATCATCAGCCACGCCAACGCCCGCGCGGTGCAGGACAATGGCCGCAACGTCTCCGACGAACTGATCAAGGCGATTGCAAAGGGCGGCGGCGTGGTTGGCACGGTCGGGTTTCCGCCCTTTCTAAGCTGGGACGGCCAACCGACCCTCGACCAGTTCATCGACGACATCGCCTACAAGGCGGATCTGGTCGGCATCGACCACACCGGTATCGGCATCGACTATTACGAAGGCCAGCACCCGATCGAAGACGACGAGGCCGCCGCCGCGCGCTACCAGAACCGGCTCGAAACCGGCCAGTGGCGCGCAGAGGAATACCCGCCGCCGCCCTACAAGTTTCCCGCCGGCATCGAAACGCCGCGGACGCTCGAGAAGCTGACCGAACGGCTGCTGGACCGCGGCTTCAGCGAGGACGACATCCGCAAGATCTGGGGTCTCAATTTTATGCGCGTCTACCGCGCCGTCTGGGGCGGCTGACCCCCCTTCGGGCTGGCCTTATTCCGCCATCACCCGGGTCAGCCCCGACACACGGATCGAACTGCCCGGTTCGTCGGAAATCTCGGCCGTCAGGCGCGAGGGCTGCCCCATATCCTGGCCCTGCTGGATTTCGAGCTTGCCGCCGTGCGGCCAGCCGATATCGCGGAGATAACCGGACAATGCCGCAGCCGCGGCGCCGGTCGCCGGGTCCTCGTAAACGCCACCGGACGCGAAAGGGTTGCGGGCGTGAAGGCGCTGCGCCGTTTCCGCATGGATCAGGCTGACCGTCACGAACCCATGCGCGCGCATGAAATTGCGGCCGGTATCGAGAACGTATCGCATTGCGGCCAAGGCCTGCCGATCCTTCAATGCCAGAACGAGATGGGTCGCTCCCGCCTCGGCGATGGCCGGCGGAATACGATCGTCCAGATCGGCCGGACCGTAGCCGAACAAATCCAAAGCTTCCGCGACGAGGTCCTGCGGTGCCGCCCGGCTGCGCGTCGGCGGCGATTGCAGAGCGGCCGTCACGCCCGCCGGCGTCTGCCTTCCTTCGACCGTGATCTCGCTATCGTTCAAGATGAGCTTGAACACCCCGTCGCCCTGCGACGCGGCGAGCGCGGCCCCCAGGGCGATCGTCGCATGCCCGCAGAACGGCACTTCGGTTTCCGGCGAGAAATAGCGCACGCGAAACCCGTCGCCGGACGGTGCGGCGAATGCCGTTTCAGAGAACCCGACTTCGGCTGCCAGCCGCTGCATGTCCGCCGAGTCGGGCAGCGCCGAACCAATCGCCACACCGGCCGGGTTGCCGCCACCGCCGGCTTCGGAAAAAGCTGCAATCCGTTGAATATCCTCAATCGCGTCACACATGATTCCTGTCCGCGGGCTGTTACCGTTCGATCCGCGCGATATAGTCACTGATCAGAGTTTGGCAACCCCACCCGGTTTCCGATATCTTTCCCACAGCGATACACCGAAGGCACGAGTAAACACAGATGCAGCACAAGACGACAACGCTGAACGGCGATTTCGGCCTGATGATCGAAGGCGTCACCCGCAGCGACCTTGAAGACAAGGACTTTCAGCGCGAGGCCTACGACCTCTGGACGCGCCATGGCGGGCTCATCGCCGTCCGCGGCGACGATCTGGCGGAGACCGCGCCGGAACAGTTGATGGCCTGGTCCGAGGTTTTCGGCGCGGTCGAAAACAATACGCTGGCGGCGCGCCAGGACAAGATGGTGCCCGGCTTCCCGATCCTGCGCATCGGCAACATCACGGACGCCAATGGCAAGGAGCTGGCCCAGACCGCAAAGGTCGAGCCGCTCAAGTCGGACGCGGAAATCCGCTACAACCCGGAAAGCCGCCGGCCCGTCTGGCACACCGACTCGACCTTCCGAGAGCATCCGCCCATCGGCTCCGTCTTCCACTGCCGGCAGGCACCGCCGGCAGGCGCCGCGACATTGTTCGCGGACACGCGCGGCGCCTTCGCGGGCCTCGACGACGCGACGAAAGCCAAGCTGGAGCCGCTGGAAGCGGTATGCTCGCTGGCCCATCACGACAAGAAGATCAGCCTGTACTCACCCGGCTACCCCAATCTGACGCCCGAGCAGCGCGCGGCCAACCCGCCGAACCGGGTGCCGGTCGTCCTCAAACACCCGGTCAGCGGCGTGCCCGCCCTGTACGGCCTGAACAGCTCCACCTGCGCCATCGTCCCGGCCGGCGAGGCGATCGCGGACGAAGATTTGGACAAATGGGACCTGGAAGGCGTCGAGGACGAAAGCGTGCTGATCCTGCGCGATTTGCTGCCCTATATCACGGGACCGGACTTTACAGTGAAATGGGATTGGCAGCCGGGCGACATCGTCGCCTGGGACAATCGCTGCACCCTGCACGCGGCGACCGGCTTCGAATACGACCGCTACAAACGCGAGATGTGGCGGCTCACCCTGCTGGACAAGGCCGCCGCCTAGAATCTCGTCTGCGGGTTTGGTTAACGAAGCTTAGGCATTACTTAACCCAACCTCTGCCACACTCCACTTTGCGGAACCGACCGCGCGCTGCGACGCGGCTGGGTCGATTTCAATGGAGAGGCGGATGTCCGATAAACGCTTGCTTGTCGTCGACGATGTGCCGGAGCTTGGAGAAGCGGTCGGCTTCCTGGCCGAGGCCCTGGGATATGAGTGTAAGGTGACGACCCATGGCAAAGATTTCATGCGGGAATTTGAGCGCTTTCAACCGACGGCGGTCGTGCTCGATATCGTCATGCCGGAAATCGATTGCATAACCTTGGTCCGGTGGTTGCAGCAGAAAAGCTGTAGCGCAAAGGTTCTGGTCGCGTCGGGCGTCAACCCGGACTATGCGGATTTTGCGGAGACGATCGGCGACGAGAACGGTCTCGATATCACACGGCTTTCAAAGCCTTTCGTGCTGAAAGAGTTTTCTGCGGCGCTTGCGCCGACACCGGAGACCGTGCCGGCCATTGAAACCGTTCGCGAACCGGTGAACGACCTTCTTTTGCAGGCCATGGACCAGCCTAAACCTGCGAAGGGCCTCAATTTTTAAGAGGACAGATTAAGGTCACGTGGCTTGTGGGCCGCCAAAGGCGGTCCCGGCAAACTATTATTTGATCTGGTCTCCGAAATAGGCCGTATCGACGTCGCGCGGCTGCCAATCCGGATTGGTCGGCCAGTCCTTTATGCGTGCCGCCATGTCAGCACCGTAGCGGACGCGAAACAGCAGGGTTCGTTCCGGCCCGTTGACATATTCGTGCAGCTCGCCCGGAGGATGGACGACGAAGCTGCCTGGCGTAATCTCGGTCTGGCCGTCAGGCGTGTTCATCACGCCGCCACCGGCATAGCAGAAGTAAATTTCCGTGCACTCCGGATGACAATGGTTCGGGCTGACTTGCCCGGGTTCCCAGCAGGCCACGGTGAAATCGCCATCCGCGATCCGGCCCAGCACCTTCTCGACATGCTTTTGCGGATTCCATTCCTGTTCGATGTTCAGATTGAAAGCTTCCATGGAACTTGCACTCCCCGGTCCGTGAGATTTCTCTCCTCCCTTCAATCTAGATTATTCCCGGCCCGACCGCATTGCGCCGCTCTCTTTCTACAGGCATCCTGTCGCAAAAATCTGCGCGGTGAGGGGAGCATTATGGAATTCGATTACATCATCGTCGGCGGCGGGTCCGCCGGCTG
This sequence comes from Rhodospirillaceae bacterium, assembly GCA_028817685.1. Lineage (GTDB taxonomy): Bacteria > Pseudomonadota > Alphaproteobacteria > UBA8366. The sequence goes on along the minus strand of JAPPPC010000272.1, from coordinate 825 downwards.
CACGCTGGCTAACCGTCTGACCGCCCGGGAAAACAACAGGGTTCTGGTCTGCGAGGCGGGCGAGGATACGCCGCCGGGCAATGTTCCCTCGGAAGTCCTCGATTCCTATTCCGGCACGGCCTATCTGAACGACCGCTTCATTTGGTCCGGCTTGAAGGTCACGACGGAAGTCATCCCCCACAACGATCCGGACGCCCCGAAACCGCCCCTGCGAAAATACGAGCAGGCACGAATTCTCGGCGGCGGATCCTCGATCAACGGACAGATGGCCAATCGCGGCGCCCCCACCGACTACAATGATTGGGAGGCGCGGGGCGCGTCCGGGTGGAACTGGGACAAGGTGCTGCCCTATTTCAAGAAACTCGAAACCGACCTGGACATCGATGACGAGTGGCACGGCCAGGATGGCCCGATCCCGGTCCGCCGGGTGCCCAAAGAACATTGGTCCGGGCATTCCAAGGCGCTCGCCGAAGCCTTCGACCGTGCGGGCTACAAGTACCTGCCGGATCAGAACGGCTTTTTCGAGGACGGCTACTTCCCAGTCACCATCTCAAATGCCGACGAGCAGCGGGTGTCCGCTTCGATCGGGTACCTCAACGCGGAGGTACGCAAGCGGCCGAATCTGCGTATCTCGACCCATACCTCGGTCACCGAACTGCTGTTCGAAGGCCAGCGCTGCGTCGGCGTCAAGGCGCTGGTGGACGGCAAGGAAACCGAATTTCGCGGCCGCGAGGTCATCCTGTCGTCCGGCGCCATCCATTCGCCGGCCCATCTGATGCGCGCCGGCATCGGCCCTGTCGGCCAATTGACCGATCTCGGCATCCC
>JAPPPC010000835.1 GCA_028817685.1 Rhodospirillaceae bacterium | reverse complement strand
CCACAAGATCGTTCAACCGTAATCCGGTTGAATTTGCGCCTTGAGGATATAGATGATTTGCGGCCCATCACAAACCTCAGCAGCCTGCAATCGCTCAATCTCCGGGGAACACAGGTTAGTGAAGAGCAAGTTGAAGGCCTCAAAGAGGCGCAGCCAAATCTAATAATTCGTATATGATTTTTCTTGACGACCTATTTTAACAACCGTTACGGGGTAAGGCCCGTAACGGTTGTTTTTCGCTCAATGTCACCCCGGCATATGCCGGGCGCGAGCGCCGCGTTCGATACCGGCGGCGACGAGGCGGTCGATGTCGAGGCTGTGGCGGATCATCTCCAGCAGGCGCAGCTCTTCCTGGCTGGCGCTGCCATCGGCGGCCACCACATCACAGCTGATCGCATAGGCGGTCTCATAGAGCCGGGCCGGGACTTTGGTACGGATAAACTCAATGGCCTGTTCCAGACCGTCCTCGGCATTGAGCAGCGCGGCACAGGCCCGCGTGGCGATGGGCAATTCCTCTTCGTCAAACCCGTCAAAAACCGGCAAGTTGCGGACCATCGCCCCCATGGATTGAAGCTCGGAGTCGGTCATCTCGCGGGCGGCCGCGGAGGACAGCACCATTGCGTAGATAAGACCTTCGTGATGTTCAGCCATTCTTGTTTCCTTTTCGTCGGTTTCTTCTTCTCGCCATTTTAACAACTCTAGCGCAGATAAGGCTCTTAACCAGTTGCGTCAAGAGGCGGCAGCGGAATGCCCCAGAAACTCTTTTGTCCCTTCGATCGCCTCAACGAGCCCGATCCGTTCGACCTCTACCCCGTCGGGGAAAGCGGTGAGCAGTCGCGTTGGTGTGCGGGAATCGAGGATCACAAAGACCCCATGATCGCCAGCGCGCCGCACCAGGCGCCCATAGGCCTGTTTGAGGCGGAGCCGTGTGATGCGGTCGTCATAGGCGGTGCCGCCAAAGGCTTTCTTGCGGGCGCGGTGCAGGATGGTCGGGCGCGGCCAGGGCACGCGGTCAAACACCACCAGCCGCAGCGCCCGGCCCGGCACATCTACGCCGTCACGGATCGCATCGGTGCCGAGAATGCAGCTATTTTCCTCGGCCCGAAAAATTTCGATCAGGCTGGCGGTGTCCATACCATCGACATGCTGGGCAAGCAGCGGTAGCCCCGCCTCTTCCAGCGGGGCGGCGATCTTGCCATGCACCGTGCGCAGCCGGGCGATGGCGGTAAACAGACCCAGTGCCCCGCCATTCGCCGCGAGAAAAAGTTCGCGATAGGCGGCGGCGACCTGATCGCCATTGGTACGGCTCACATCATTGACGACATAGACCTTTGTCTGGGCCGGGTAATCAAAAGGCGAGGGCGCGTGCGCGCGGATCGCAGGGGCGGGCAAATGCGCAGCGCCGGTGACGGCTTCGGCAGATAGCCAGTCGGTTTCATTATCGCCGGTGCTGTCGCGCAAGGTGGCGGAGGTCATCACCACCCCATGCGCCGGTCGCGCGACATGATGGGCAAACGGCACGGTGGGATCGATCCAGTGGCGGTGCATCGCCGCATCGCTGTCGCGGCCCTGATCGCGGCTCACCGAAAACCAGTCGACAAACTCTTCCGGCACTTCATCGCGAAGCGCCGCCAGCATGGATCGCCAGGCATCCACCTCGCCTTCGGCCCGGCGGGTGAGGCCACGGCAGGCGGCTTCGATACGCTGGCGGGTATGGGTGTCAAAATTATCGGCCTCGGCATCGAGCAGATAAAGCAGCCGGGTGATCAGCGCTTTCATCGGTTGCGAGAGTTCGCCCAGCGCCGTTTCAAGTATCGCGGCGGCGTCATGCAGCTCATCGATGGGCGGTGCCGCGTCGGCTTCGAGATCATAGGGCGTGTGCGGGTCCTTGGCGCGGGCATAGACCTGTTTACGCACCAGCGCGAGAAAAGACTCCGCCGGACCCCGGGGTCGCTCGCCATCCGCCAGCCGGGCAGCCCAGCCCGCCTGCGGCAAACAAAGCGCGGCCTGTTTCACGGCTTCCAGCGCTTCGGCCGTGGCCGGGTCGGCTGCGGTCAAATCCTCAATACGGCGTTGTAAACCACGCGCCCGGCTGCGCGCTCCGCCTTCGGCACCGAGCAACCAGCGGCGCAATTCCACCCCC
>JAPPPC010000239.1:572-2147 GCA_028817685.1 Rhodospirillaceae bacterium | reverse complement strand
CAGTCAACAAATGGGCGATCTTCGAACGGGACCCGCTTCCCCGCTGGGTCGATGGCAATGTCGTTTTGATGGGCGATGCGTGCCATCCGATGACGCCCTACATGGCGCAGGGGCCGCCAACGCGCTGGAAGATGCGGCCGTTCTGTCGCGCTGCCTGTCGGACAGCGGAACGGACGACATCGCGTCTTCCTTCCGGCGTTTCGAGGCCGCGCGAAAGCCGCGAACCAGCAGGATTCAGGCGACCTCGCATCGCAACGAGTTCATGCGGCAGAAAACCGATCCGGATTGGGTGTACGGCTACGATGCCTGGACGACGCCGCTGCCATAATGTTGCCTACGAGAATTGCGATGCCGCGAACCGACTATAGGGAGAGTTCTTGAAATGAAATTCTGTCTGCATTTCGGAAACGCCGCCTACCCGGATCCGGAGGACGCAAAGCGCCTGGCGCTCGCCGCCGAGGCCGCGGGGTTCGAATCGGTCATTGCGGTTGAGCATGTGGTCATCCCCACGCATTACACATCCCGGTATCCCTATTCCGAGTCCGGACGGATGGCGGGCGGGATCGATGCGCCGCGCCCCGACCCGCTCGCCTGGTTGACCTTTGTCGGTGCGCTGACATCGCGGCTCCGGCTCATCACCGGCGTTTTGGTATTGCCGCAGCGCAATCCGCTCGTTTTGGCGAAACATCTCGCCACGATCGACCACCTGACGGGCGGCCGGCTGGAACTCGGCATCGGTATCGGTTGGTTGCGCGAGGAATTCCAGGCACTCGGCATTCCCTGGGCGCGGCGCGGCCCGCGGACTGACGAATATGTTCACGCAATGCGCGCGCTATGGGAACGCGACGATGCCAGCTTCGAGGGCGAGTTTGTGTCCTTTGAGGGCGTAAGCTGCAACCCGAAGCCAGCGCAAGGAAGCGTTCCGATCGTTGTCGGCGGCAATTCCGAACGACCCCGCAAGCCGCCGTGCCGCCCGGTTGGCCGACGGCTATTACCCGGCCACGGGCGATACCTCCTTCGATGTGGCGGGCGCGGTCCAGGCATTGCGCAAGGAAACGCAGGCCGCAGGACGCGATCCGGATGCGATCGAAGTCATGGCCGGCTGCCCGGACTGCCTGCCCGGCTCCGGCAAGGACCCGCTGAAAGCGATTGCGGACAGGGCGGCGGCCGGCGTGGCGCGCGTCGTGCTGCCGGTGAACGCTTTCGCAGCGGATCTGGAAGGCATGCTGGCTGAATTCGGCGCGAAAGTGATTGCGCCGTCGAGTGGCTGACATGCATCGCGGCATTCTGGCCGTCTGGTCCGACATAACACCGGAAGCGGCCGCCGACTACGATGCCTGGTACGAACAAAGCCACATGTTCGAGCGGCTTGCCGTGGACGGCATTCATCGCGCGCGGCATTACCGTACGGTCGTCGGCGCGCAGCAGTATTTCACCTATTTCGTCGCCGACGACGCGGCTGTCTTTCGCAGCCCGTCATACCTGGAGAGCGCCAACAACGCCTCACCCTGGACGCAGCGAATATTGCCGCATTTTCGCAACACTCACCGAACCGCCTTCAATGTCATCCGACGG
>JAPPPC010000239.1:0-562 GCA_028817685.1 Rhodospirillaceae bacterium | reverse complement strand
GTGCACAGCTTTGGCAGGCCGACCTGGACGCCACGCACGTGCCGGTGCAGGACAGTGAATTGCGCCCGGAAAAAGACCGAACGTCGCCGCTGGCAGTTTTTATCGAAGGTACAAATCTCGACTCGATACAGGCCGTCTCGGAGGGGCCGCTCTCCGTGTCAGCGTTAATCAAACGCGGTGCCACGAAAGATGCCATCCTGTCACACCACGCCTTGATGAATAGTGCGGAGAAGAACAGATCGCTCGAAATCTAGCAGGTCATTTGTCGCCCTATCTCTAGACCCAGCGCTAATCAATAAAAGTGTGTTGCGCTGATCATGGAAACCAACCGAATGCTGTTGTTACGGACCGTGCTGCAGTTTCTTCAAGAGCCGGGTCAGGAGGATTTGTCCTGAAAACCACCAAGGACTGTTTTGGGGCCTCGCCGCGCAGGTGAAGACAAAACCGCAGTTCTCTGGAAAAGCAATTTGGCGCAATCGATGTCGGCTTCCGCAGCTTTCACGCCTAGGTTCCATCAAGTTCAGAAAACGCGCCAAAAACCGGCGCAAGTCCGATTATGAGA
>JAPPPC010000273.1 GCA_028817685.1 Rhodospirillaceae bacterium | reverse complement strand
TGCCAGCTCCGTCATGACATCAAGCACCTCGTTGCTCAGCTCCGGATCGAGCGCCGAGGTCGGCTCGTCGAACAGCATGATGCTCGGCTCCATGCAAAGCGAACGGGCGATCGCGACTCGCTGCTGCTGGCCGCCCGACAGTTTGGAGGGGTATTTGTCCGCCTGCTCCGGGATGCGCACCCGCTCCAGATAGCGCATCGCCAGCGCGTCGGCTTCCTCCTTGGCCATCCCGCGGGCGCGGATCGGCCCCAGTGTCAGATTCTCCAACACGGTCAGGTGGGGAAACAAGTTGAACTGCTGGAAGACCATGCCGACCTTGACCTTGATCGCCTTCAGGCTGTCCGCACTGTGATCGAGCGTAATGCCGTCGACGGTGATCGTGCCCGCTTCGTGCCGTTCCAGCCCGTTGATGCACCGGATCAAGGTCGACTTGCCGGAGCCCGAGGGGCCACAAACCACCACCCGTTCGCCGGAGGCCACATCGAGCGAGACTCCCTTCAGCGCTTCGAAATCACCGAAGCGCTTGGAAACGCTTTCAATTTGAATGACGGCTTCCGTTCCGCTGAGCGGCATGATGTCTCCGGTGATGCGCCTTAACCAAGCGGAATCATCCCCATTTGTTGCGCTCAATGCAATAAGTACAATTTGTTGCAATGCAATCAGCGCAACGCGATAATTCCGCCAACGAATTCTCAGGGAGGCAACAATGAAACCATTCAAAGGGGTGGCAGCCCTCGGCGCGGCCGCGATCATGACTGTCGCCATGGCCGGGCAGGCGCTCGCGCAATCGGCCCTTCAAGACATTCTCAATGGCGGGGTTCTGAAAGTCGGGACGACCGGCGACTGGAACCCGATGACGATGAAGAATCCGGCCACCAACTCCTATACGGGCTACGACATCGACGTCATGACCGAACTGGCGAAGGATCTGGGCGTCAAAGTCGAATTCGTCCCGACCGACTGGAAGACCCTGGTCAGCGGCGTCACCTCGGGCAAGTACCACATGACCGGTTCGGCCTCCGTCTCGCCGGCCCGCGCCAAAGCGACCGGCTATTCCGTCAGTTACTTCTCGCTCGCGACGGTCCCGCTGACGCTTAAGAAGAACGCGGACCGTTTCAAGGATTGGGGCGATCTCGATAAGGCCGGCGTTACCGTGGCGGCGACGCTCGGCACGACACAGGAGAAACAGGTCAAACAGTTCTTCCCAAGCGCCAAACACAAAATCGTCGAGGCCCCGGCGCGCGACTTCCAGGAAGTGCTGGCCGGCCGCGCGGACGCGCACATCACGTCGAACGTGGAAGCCTACAAGCTGGTCGAAAAGTATCCGCAGATGATGGTCGTTCCGGTCTCGCAGCCGAAAGCGCGGACGCCGATCGCCATGCTGCTGCCGCAAGCCGACCAGGTTTGGATCAACTACATCAACACCTGGATCGCGCTGAAGACCGAACGCGGTTTCTTCGCAGCCCTCGGCCGGAAGTGGAAACTGCAGAACTGATCCGAACCAAATCGACACGGGAAAGGGGCGCAGCGGCGCCCCTTTTCTTTTGAACCGATCAGTATTCGTCGAACAGACGCTGCAGCTCGGCCGAATCCTGGGTCACGGTCAGCCCGAGCATCAGCAACACACGTGCCTTCTGCGGCGTGAGGTTGTCGGCCAGCACCGCGCCAGGCGCACGCTTTGACGGCACGTCGCCGACCCGGCCGCTGCCGGCCCGGGTGCTCTGGACGATGGCGACGCCCGCATCGGCCGCGCGGCACAGGGCTTCATGTTCCGCCGGTGTCGTATAGCCCGGCGCCATCGCGGTCACGACGATACCCTTGGCACCCGCGGCGACCAGCGCGTCGATCACCGTGCCGTCGGAACCCGCATAGGTCAGGCTGATATCGACGCGCGGCAGCGCGCTCACACCGCGCACGTCAAACTCTGTGTCCGGCGCGCGGCGGCGTTCCGGCATGCGGTAATAGGCGATCTTGTCGAAATCCGCATGACCGAGCAGGCCGAAATCGCGGCTTTTGAAGGTCTGCAGGCGCAGGGTCGAGGTCTTGGTCACGTCGCGCGCAAAATGGATCTCGTCATTCAGCAGCGCCAGCACACCGCGCCCCCGCGATGCCGGGTCCTTGGCGGTGCGGATCGCATTCACCAGGTTCATCCCCGCATCAGTGCTGAGACCGGTTGCCGGCCGCTGTGCCCCGACCAAAACAACCGGAAAATCGACCTTTAGGGTCAAATTCAAGAAGTAGGCCGTTTCCTCCAAGGTCGCGGTGCCGTGGGTGACGACGACGCCCGCCAGATCCGGATCATTGTCCGCCAACTCATGAATTTTGGCAGCGATCTCCAGCCACTCCGCCGGCCCAATCGCGGTGCTGGGCATGGCGCGCAAGCGCACAGGAACGACATCAGCCTGGTCCAGCGTCTCGGGGAACGCGTTCAGCAGTTCGTCGACCTCATATATTTTGCCGACATCGACATAGCGTACGATGTCGAGACCGTCCCGCCCCACCGACGAGATCGTCCCGCCCGTCCCGATCACCGCGACGCGGGGTTGCTGTTCGCTCATGGCGTTTTCTCCTATGCCGGTTGGAATTTCGGCAGCGTGACCTCGTCCGTCACGTCGTCGAAACACACCGTGACGGCCATGCCGATGGTCACGCTTTCCGGGTCGCATCCGACGATATTGGTCATCATGCGCGGCCCCTCTTCCAATTCGACGATCGCCAGCACGAAAGGCAAATCGTCGGCAAAGCCGGGATGCGGGGCGCGGTGGTTGACCGAAAAGCTGTAGACCGTGCCTTTACCTGACGCTTCCTGCCATTTCAGGTCGCTCGACAGACAATGGCTGCAGACCCCGCGCGGATAGAACTGATATTCGCCGCATGAATTGCACTGCTGGATAACGAAGCGATGGTCCCGCGCGGCGGCCCAGTATTCCGCCGTATCCTGATAGGGGCGTGGCAGTGGAGGCAATGCCATGATCAGTCCCTCCCCAAAATGATTGTCCCGGTGGAAGACAGAACCCCGCCGGTGCCGTTGCACAGCGCAATTTTCGCGTCCGGCACCTGACGCGGGCCGCAATCGCCACGCACCTGCCGCACCCCTTCGATGACGGTGAAAATGCCGAACATGCCGGGATGGGTGTAGCTGAGCGCGCCGCCTTGCGTGTTCATGGGAAAATCGCCGCCGGGTGCGGTGCGCTGGTTCTCGACGAATGCACCGCCTTCGCCCTTTCCACAGAAGCCAAGGCTTTCCAGTGTCAGCAGCACGGTAATGGTGAAGCTGTCATAGATTTCCGCCACATCGATATCGCTGTGGGTCAGGCCGGCCCGCTCGAAAGCCAGCTTCCCGGAAATCGCCGCTGCCGTTTGGGTCAGATCCGGCATCTGGCTGATCATGCGGTGTGTGTGCGCCTCGCCGGTGCCCAGTACGCGTACGGGTTTGGACTTCAAATCGCGCGCGCGCTCCAACGAGGTCAGAACCACCGCGCCGCCCGCATCGGTGACAAGGCAGCAATCCAGCAGATGAAGCGGGGAGGCGATCAGACGGCTGTCGAGGACGTCGTCGATCGTGATGCGGTCGCGCATACGGGCCTTCGGGTTCATCGACGCCCAGTGCCGCGTCGCGACCGCAATCTCCGCAAGTTGCTCGCTGGTCGTGCCGTACTCGTGCATGTGCCGCTGGGCGGCGAGCGCATAGCTGCCGACGGTCGACACGCCGTACGGCTCCTCGAATTGGGTCGGGCCGAACACGTCGGTCGACGCCGACACGGGGCCGCCCTTGCCGCCGCGATCCGAGATGTTGGTGCTGCCATGGCAGATCAGCGCGACCTCGCACAGGCCGGTGGCGATCGCCATGGCCGCATGTTCGACATAGGCGACGAAGGACGATCCGCCGATCGATGTCGAATCCGTGAAGCGCGGCGTGATGCCCATATATTCGGCCATCAGCATGGTCGAGAATTGGCCGCCCTCGGTGATGATCGTGGTCAGCAGCCCATCGACGTCCTTGACCGTCAGCCCGGCCTCATCGAGTGCCGCGCGGCTCGCCTCCGCGGACAGTTGAAATTTCGATTTGTCCGGCACGCGGCCCAAATCCGATTCGGCAACGCCGACAATGGCGACGTCGCGCAACGCGTTTGCCAAGGCCTCTCTCCCTTCAATGCAGCGCTTCGGAAGATGCTAGCCTTTCACGCCCGGACTTAGAATAGGGGCGGCGGCAATTGTCTCACTTGAACGGCGAGACCACGCCTTTCGACCCGGTGATCAGGCCGTAATGCTCGGGTTCACGGTTGCCGGCGAAGTCCCAACGCTTGGTCTGCAGCATCGTGCAGAGATCGAGGTCGGCCGAAGCGACAATCAGCTCGTCGCCGAGGGTCTGGCATTGCGTCACGATCTCACCGGTCGGCGCCACGATGACGCTTTCCCCGATCAAGTCGCAGCCCTCTTCCTCGCCCGCCTTGGCGACGGCAACAACCCAGGAGCCGTTCTGGTAGGCGCCAGCCTGGAGAACAAGATGATTGTGGAAATCGGCCATCCGGTTGAGGTCCGGCGCCGGGGCGAAATAGCGCGGCGTGTTGTAGCCGAGCATGATCAGCTCGACCCCCTGCATGCCCATCACCCGATAGGTCTCCGGCCAGCGGCGATCGTTGCAGATGCACATCCCGACCACCCCGTCGAACGCCTGGAACACGGGAAAGCCCAGATTACCCGGCTCGAAATAACGTTTCTCGAGATGCTGGAACGGCCGCTCCGGCTCGTTCTCCGCATGACCAGGCAGATGTACCTTGCGGTATTTGCCCACCAGATTCCCGGCTTCGTCGACCAGAATGGCGGTGTTGAAGTGCCGCGTCCGGCCGTCCTCGACGCACAGTTCCGCATAGCCCAGATAGAAACCGATACCAAGCCGCCGCGCCTCATCGAACAGCGGTTGGGTCGCATTGTTCGGCATGCTGCTCTCGAACCAGGTGTCGACTTCCGCCTGGTCTTCCATGAAGTAGCGCGGGAAGAAGGTGGTCAGCGCGAGCTCGGGAAAGACGACGAGCTTGCAGTCGCGCGCCGCGGCTTGGCGCAACAGCGCGAGCAGGCGTTCGACGACGGCCGCACGACCCTCGTCCTTGGCGATGGGGCCGAGCTGTGCGGCGCCGATGGTGAGTGTCCGTGCCATATTGCCCTACTTATCGATTGGTTTGATCATGCGGCCGAGATTCTTGCCACCGAAGACGTGCATGTGAAGATGCGGGACTTCCTGATGCCCGTCCCGGCCGATGTTCGAGAGCACGCGGTAGCCGTTCTCGACGATGCCCTCCATGCGCGCGACCGCGCCCACGGCACGCATGAAGTCGGCCTGCTCAGCATCGGAGGCATTGGCCGAGAAATCATCCATCGAGACGTATTTACCTTTCGGAATGACCAGGACATGCACCGGCGTCTGCGGATTGATATCGCGAAAGGCAAGCGAATGCTCGGTTTCGTGAACCTTGTCGCAGGGAATCTCGCCGCGCAGAATTTTGGCGAAAATATTGTCGTCGTCATAAGCCATCGTCAGGTCACTCTTTTGTTCGCGATGCTTTCTCGGTCAGGCCGGATACGCCTTCGCGCGCCGCCAACGCATCCCAGACCCGTTCCGGATCGAGACCGCGCGCCGCCCATAGCACCAGCAGATGATAGAGCAGGTCGGCGGATTCCGATGCCAGCGCATCCGTATCTTCGTCCAGCGCCGCGATCACCGTTTCGACCGCTTCTTCGCCAACTTTCTGGGCAGCCTTCGGCGGCCCCTTGGCGAGCAGCCGTGCGGTATAGGAGGCATCCGGATCGCCACCGCGCCGGCTGTCGATCACGGCGAACAGACGGTCGAGGACCCGGGCATCGATTGAGGTTTCAGCCATAGCGGTTTCGTTAGCAGATTTGCGCGCGCCTGTCAGGGGCGCATCGGCACACCGGCCGCCGCCATATGCGCCTTGGCCTCCTGGATCGAGTACTCTCCGAAATGAAAGATCGTCGCGGCCAACACCGCCGTCGCGTGTCCGTCGCGCACCCCTTCAACCAAGTGATCCAGGTTTCCGACTCCACCGCTGGCGATGACCGGCACGGGGATCGCATCCGCGATGGCGCGGGTCAGGTCGATGTCGAACCCAATGCCGGTACCGTCCCGGTCCATGGAGGTGAGCAGGATTTCGCCCGCCCCGTTGCCGACCATCTTCTTCGCCCACTCGATGGCGTCGATCCCGGTCGGCTTCCGGCCGCCATGAGTGAAAATCTCCCAACGGCCTTCGCCGACGCTTTTTGCGTCGATGGCGACGACGATGCATTGCGCGCCGAACCGTTCCGAAGCCTCCGCGACGAACTCCGGCCGATGTACGGCGGCGGTATTGATCGACACCTTGTCGGCCCCGGCCAGCAGCAACTTGCGGATATCTTCGGTGGTTCGCACGCCGCCGCCCACGGTCAGCGGCATGAAGCATTGCTCCGCGGTCCCGGAAACCACCTCGAATATCGTATCGCGGTTTTCGTGGCTTGCGGTGATGTCGAGAAAGCAGAGTTCGTCCGCCCCCGCGGCGTCGTAAACCCGCGCCTGCTCTACCGGATCGCCGGCGTCGCGCAGATCGACGAAGTTGACGCCTTTGACGACACGGCCATCCTTCACATCGAGACAGGGAATGATACGCGCCTTCAGCATCGCCTTACGCCGCCTTCAGCGCGGCCAGCGCCGCACTGATATCGAGCCGCCCGTCATAGAGCGCGCGGCCGCTGATCGCACCGGCGATGCCGCCCCGCGCCTTGAGCGCGCGCAGATCGTCCAGCGATGCGATGCCGCCGCTGGCGATCACGGGGATTGCCGTCTTTTCCGCCAATGACGCGGTCGCCTCGACATTGACGCCCTGCATCATGCCGTCGCGGTCGATATCGGTGTAGACGATCGCCGCCACCCCGGCATCTTCGAAGCGGGCGGCGAGCTCGAACACCGACAGGGTCGACTGCTCGGCCCAGCCTTCCACCGCGACGAAACCGCCGCGCGCATCGATGCCAACCGCCACCCGGTCCGGCCAGCGGCGGCAGGCTTCGATGACCAAATCCGGATCTTTAACGGCGACGGTACCGAGCACGATGCGCCGCACGCCGCGCGCAAGCCAGTCCGCCGCCGTGTCGAGCGAGCGGATGCCGCCGCCGAGCTGAACCGGCACATCAACCGCGGCCAGGATCGCATCGACTGCCGTCCCGTTCACCGGCTTGCCTTCAAACGCGCCGTTCAGATCGACGACGTGTATCCATTCGCAGCCGGCGTCAGCGAACTGTTTCGCCTGCGCACCGGGGTCCTGGTTGAAGACGGTGGCCTGATCCATTTCGCCCTGGCGCAGACGGACGCAGGCCCCATCCTTCAGATCGATCGCGGGATAAAGGATCATTCCGCCGCCTGAAGGTCCTTGTAATAAAAATAGCCGGCGACCCATTCGTCATCGACGCGGGCGTAATGCGGATGTTCCGCATAACGGACATAGCCGGCATTTTCGTATAGCGCGATTGCCGGTTCCTGCGTCGCGCGCACATCCAGGTTCAACACCAGAAAACCGTCTCGCCGGGCCGCCTCTTCAACCGTCGCGGTCAATGCCCGCGCAAGACCGTGGCCGCGCGCCCAGGGTGCGACGAAATTGGTCGTCAGGGTCGCGGAAAGCGCCTGCGCCTCGTTGTTCCGGGTCGGTCGGATCAATTGCGCGGAGCCGACGATTACGCCGTCGAGCCGGCCGATGAAAACCGACCGTTCCGGTACCATCAGCGCACCGCGCCAGAAATTCTCCAAGGTCTGCCGCGGCGGCGGTTTCAGCCAGCCAAATCCGCCACCCTCTTCGATTGCCGCCTCCGCAGCGTCACACAGATCGTTCAGGTCGGACCCGCCGATCTCGGAAACCTTGCTCACTTCGATCGAAGGTTTCTTGGCTTGTTTGTTCGCTTGCTTCGACATCATGGGTTCCAGTTGAGGAAATTCTCGATCAATCGCAGTCCCATCGCCTGGCTCTTCTCGGGATGAAACTGCGTGCCGACCAGATTGTCGCGCCCGACGACCGCGGTAACGGCGCCACTGTAATCAACGGTTGCCAGAACATGGGCTTCGTCGGCGGCGGCCAGATGATAACTGTGGACGAAATACATATGGGGCGACGGCGCCAATCCTGCCAGCAGCGGGTGCGCGCCCCGCAGAGTCAGATCGTTCCAGCCCATATGCGGAATCTTCAGCGTTTTGTCGGTGGGATCGATTGCCCGCACTGACCCTTCGATCCAGTTGAAGCCATCGTGGCTGCCATGCTCCAGCCCGCGCGTGGCCATGAGCTGCATGCCGACGCAGATGCCGAGGAATGGCCGCGCCTTGGCGATGACGGCGTCGATCAATGCCTCGACCATGCCGTCGAGTGCATACAACCCGCGGCGGCAATCGGCGAACGCGCCGACGCCCGGCAGAACCACTCGATCGGCGCGCGCGACCGTATCCGGATCCGCCGTGACCGCGACCGGCGCCGTGCCGACATGCTCGAACGCCTTCGCGGCGGACCGCAAATTACCCGAGCCATAGTCGATGATGGCGACCGTCATGATTTCGCCCCGTATCCCTTATTTGGCCGAAAGTGCCGCTACAGAGAGCCGCCGAGCACACCCTTGGTCGACGGGATCGCACTCGCCTGTCGGGGATCGATTTCAATCGCCTGACGCAACGCGCGCGCCAACCCCTTATAGCACGACTCCACGATATGGTGGTTGTTCTCGCCATACAGGGTTTCGACATGCAGCGTCAAACCGGCCGATTGGGCAAAGGCTTGGAACCATTCCTTGAACAGTTCGGTGTCCATGTCGCCCAACTTTGGGCGCGAGAAATCCACCTTCCAGACCAGATACGGCCGGTTAGAACAGTCGAGAGCGACCCGCGACAGCGTTTCGTCCATCGGAATATAGGCGGCGCCGTAGCGCCGGATACCGGCGCGGTCGCCGAGTGCCTGACTTACCGCCTCGCCGATCGCATACCCTGAATCCTCGGTGGTGTGGTGGAAGTCGATATGCAGATCGCCCGTCGCCCGCACCGTCAGATCGATCAGGCTATGCCGCGAGAGCTGCTCCAGCATGTGATCGAGGAACCCGATGCCGGTCTGCACGTCATAGGTCCCGGTTCCGTCGAGCCCGACGCTCGCGGAAATCTGGGTCTCTTTCGTAAGACGGTCTACGGTCGCCGCACGCATGGCACACCCCCAATGGCAAGAAAGCGGGGGTTTTAACAGCGTTAAATGGAAAGAGACAGAGTCGAAAACACGGGGAGACGAGTGA
>JAPPPC010000014.1 GCA_028817685.1 Rhodospirillaceae bacterium | reverse complement strand
GATCAGGCTGGGCAGCTAGACTAACATCAGGAAGTGCGGCTGTCCGCGCGCCAACACGGTCGACAGGATTTTGGCCGCGCGCTGCCCCGGTTCTGCCCGGGCGATATGCGGATAGGTGAGGTAGATCGCCATGCCATCGCAATTCTGCACCATCGCCTGGGTCAGATTGACGTGATAATCGAGGCTGATAACCACCGGCACGTCCGGCCCGACCACCGCACGCACCCGACGCAGCAACTCACCCTCGCCATCTTCGAAATCCTCCGTCACCATCGCGCCGTGCAGATCGAGATAGACCGCGTCGACCGGCAGCGCCAGGGAGAGAGCGCCGATCATCTCTCCCGCGATTCGTTCGAAGGCGTCGCGCGTTACCATGCCGCCGGCCCCGCCGCTGGTCCAAAGCAGCGGAACCAGTTCGTGATCCGCCCGCATGTCCGTGAGGAAACCGGACATGCCGAAGCTCACATCGGTGAGCCACTCGATCATCGCGTCACCGCGGCACAGTGGCGGGCGGTCGCGGTGCGAGGCGAAATATTCGTAATCTGTCTTTTGCGGGACGAAACAGTTGGTTTCGTGCTGGAAGCCGCCAATCGCGATCCGTGCCATGCGCACCTACCCGCCGAAGACGTCGCGGGGACAACGCTGATTGCTGCCCATGCCAATCAGGCGCCGAAATCGCGGCCGAATGGCACCGACATGTCCTATCGCATGCTGTGTTCCTACAATGACGAGGCGGCGCGCATCCATAGCAATTCCCTCTATTCCACTGAATTTCCGGCGTAAAGGCTGCGGTTTCGCACGGCACCGGTCAAGATAAAGCGACCTCGCCACGCCGAGCACGGCGGCATCGAAGAAGGAGAGTAGGCCTCGCGGCGCAATTTGCCTGTCTTGAACAGTCAGTTACTGAACTCGGACACGAATTCGCGTATAGTAGCAATCTACTAAATCGAGAGTGTTGGAGTTTGACGTGGCGTCTTCGAAAATCGATTCCCTGGCATTAGAGATTGCGAACTGCCTTCGTGATCGCGGTGAAACGATTTCGGTCGCTGAATCCTCGGCGGGAGGCCTCGTTTCCGCTGCCTTGCTCGCCGTCCCGGGGGCATCCGCCTATTTTTTGGGTGGCTCGGTCGTATACACACGCCCCGCAAAGAGCGCGCTGCTCGCGGTCCCGGATGCCATACTCGACGAATATCGGTCCGCATCGGAACCGCATGCCCTGGCATTGGCCAGAGCGGCACGCGACCGGCTTGGGGCCGATTGGGGTCTCGCCGAGACCGGTGCGGCAGGGCCGACCGGTAATCGCTACGGCGATGCCGCCGGCCACACCTGTATCGCGATCGCCGGAGCGACCGAAATAGTCCGCACGGTGGAAACCGCGGACGATGACAGGGCCGCGAATATGGACAGGTTTACGGAAGCAACCCTCGCGTTGGCTGCAGAGATATTAAAGGCGTCGTAGGCTTAATTTTACTATTTGATTGGCGAAAGCGACCTAACCGGAATAAGACGAACACACACCGTTGTTACGCAGTTATTCATTATGGTGCACAGATATTACGTCGTTCGTGACGTCAACATGATTATCAGACAGGTGCGGACGCTGTGCATGCCGCTCGCGGCCCTTTTCGTCGTCGTCGGCATCATGGGCGCCCAGCCAGCGGGAGCGGCTGCATTCGGGCCTCTAGACTCGCCGGACAGGCAGGGAACCGGAGAGATCATGGAGCCGTCCTACGGCCCGAGAGTCTCCCCGCGCGACGGGGAATCAAAGGAACCGGCGGCACTGCAATCCATTCCGGAACCCAGCTTCGAAGTCTATGAAAGCTTGGACCGGAACATCAGCCGGTCGAAAAAGGGCGGTAACCAGCGCAATCGATCGAGTAGCTTCTTCGGTGTGGAAGGCCTTTCCGGACTTCCGCTTTCACTGTCCGCTGAAGATTGGACCCGACAAATGGAAGAGGATGGTTACTGGCTGGAAGGCGACCAATGGGCCGACTTTCAAGCGATTGCCCTCGCAGGCTACCTCCCGGAAATCCGTTATTGGCTGGGCCGCGACAACTGGGCACGCTTCGGTCTGATCAGCTTCGGCAATGAGTTTGGTGACGGGTTTGGAAATGGCAGTGCCGAATCGTCGGGCGGCGTATCGAGCAGCAC
>JAPPPC010000423.1 GCA_028817685.1 Rhodospirillaceae bacterium | reverse complement strand
GATGATCTTCCAGGATCCGATGACCTCGCTCAATCCGAGCTATACGATCGGCAACCAGTTGGCCGAGGTGATGATCCGGCATCGCGGCGTCTCGATGCGGGAGGCGACGGATCGCGCCGTGTTTCTGCTGGAAAAGGTCGGCATTTCCGCCGCGGCGAGCCGGCTCGGCCAGTATCCGC
The DNA here is from genome assembly GCA_028817685.1 of Rhodospirillaceae bacterium. Lineage (GTDB taxonomy): Bacteria > Pseudomonadota > Alphaproteobacteria > UBA8366. The sequence goes on along the minus strand of JAPPPC010000423.1, from coordinate 9,138 downwards.
ACCAGCTGTCCGGCGGGTTGCGCCAGCGCGTGATGATTGCGATGGCGTTGATGTGCGAGCCGCGGCTTTTGATCGCGGATGAGCCGACCACGGCGCTCGACGTGACGATCCAAGCGCAAATCCTGCTGCTGATCCAGGAGTTGCAGAAGGAGTTCTCGATCGGTGTCATCCTGATCACGCATGATCTCGGCGTCGTGGCGCGAACGGCTGATCGGGTCGCCGTCATGTATGCCGGCGAGATCGTCGAGACCGGTAAAGCGTCGGAGATTTTCCAGGCGCCGCTGCACCCCTATACCCAAGGCCTGATCGATTGCATCCCGATTCCGGGCAAGACCCGTCCGGGCGAGCATCTGGGATCGATCCCCGGCATCGTCCCGACCCTGGTGGGCGACCTGCAAGGCTGCGCGTTTTCCGATCGCTGCGCCCATGCGACCGCTGCGTGCCAGCAGGACATCGCGGAGAACCGGTTGGGCGAAGGGCGGCAATTTCGCTGCAATCTTCCGGCCGACCTTTCGGCACGAACACCGGCGGCGGTGGCGTAATGACGGCAGTATTCGAAGCGCGCGACGTGCGCAAGACGTTCACGATCAAGCAAGGCCTATTCAAGCCGAAGAAGCCGCTGCATGCGGTCAACGGCGTATCCTTCAAGCTTGAGAAAGGCTCGGTGCTCGGCCTTGTCGGCGAGTCCGGCTGCGGCAAGACGACCATGGCCCGTATGTTGCTGGGGCTGGAGAAGCCGACCTCGGGCGACATCCTGATCGACGGCGAACCGCTTACCAGTCTCGACCGAATCGCTGTCGCACGCCGCGTGCAGCCGATATTCCAGGATCCGTATTCCTCGCTGAACCCGCGTAAATCGATCGGCTCGATCATCAATTTGCCGCTGCGCATTCACAAGGTCGGAGATCCGTCGCAGTGGAAACGCCAGGCCGAGGAAATGATGGAGCTGGTCGGCCTGCCGCGGCGGCTCTACAACAACTATCCGAGCCAGTTGAGCGGTGGCCAGCGGCAGCGCGTCGCGATCGGCCGCGCGTTGATCATGAAGCCGGAGGTGGTGATCTGCGACGAGCCGACTTCCGCGCTCGATGTTTCGGTGCAGGCGCAGATTCTCAATTTGCTGCTCGATCTGCAGAAGGAACTCGGTCTGACTTATGTGGTGATCAGCCACAATCTGGCGGTGGTCGAACATATCGCCAAGCGGGTCGCGGTCATGTATCTCGGCCGCGTGGTCGAGGAAGCGGAATCGCAAACCCTGTTCCGCAATCCCCAGCATCCCTATACCAAGGCATTGCTGGGCTCTGTTCTGACACCGGACCCATCGCTCGACGTGCCCGACACGCATCTTGGCGCCACCTTCCCCAACCCGGTCGAGCCGCCTTCGGGCTGCACGTTTCATCCGCGCTGCGTGGATGTCATGCCGGTCTGCAGCCAGACCGCGCCGGCGCCGACGATGGCGAACGACGCCTGCGTCGAGTGCCACCTCTATCGCGAACCGGAGCGTGCTGCGTCATGAGTAGAGAAACGGCTATCGAAAATGCCCTCGCCTGTTTCGACGATGGCGAATATCTGGAAATTCTGGGCCGCCGGGTGGCGGTGCCGACGGAGAGCCAGAACCCCGACCGATTGCCCGATCTACGGCGCTATCTCGACGAGGAGATCGTGCCCGCCTTCGAGGCGATGGATCATCGCTGCACGATCTACGACAATCCGATCGCCGGCGGCGGCCCGGTCCTGCTCGCCGAACGGATCGAGGATCCGGACCTGCCGACGGTCATGGGCTACGGTCATGGCGACGTCATCCTGGGCTATGCCGACCAATGGTATGAAGGTCTTGACCCCTGGGTGACGACGCAGCGCGGCGACCGGCTCTATGGGCGCGGCACAGCGGACAATAAGGGGCAGCACACGGTCAATATGTGCGCCATGGCGGCCGCGCTGAAAGCGCGCGGCCGGTTCGGCTTCAATTCTAAATTCATGGTGGAGACCGGCGAGGAGAACGGTTCCGCCGGTCTGCGTGAGGTCATCGAGGCCAATCTTGACGCCTTTGCCGCCGATGTGTTCATCGCCTCGGACGGCCCGCGCGTCTCGCCGGATCGGCCGACGGTTTTCCTCGGCGCGCGCGGGGCGACCAACTTCGATCTCGTCGTCGACCTGCGCGAGGGCGGCCATCATTCCGGCAATTGGGGCGGGCTGCTGGCCAATCCGGGGGTCATCCTGGCGCATGCGCTGTCGACCATCGTATCGCAGAACGGCAAAATCCAGATCAAGGACTGGCTGCCGGAACCGATGTCGAATTCGACCCGCGCCCTGTTGGCCGACATCACGGTCGAGGCCGGCGAGCATGCGCCGGAGATCGACCCCAACTGGGGCGAGGCGGACCTCAACCCGGCGCAGCAGGTCTATAGCTGGAACAGCTTCGACGTATTGGCCTTCAAAACGGGCAATCCGGATCACCCCGTTAACGCGATCCCGCCACACGCCCGCGCCCATTGTCAGATTCGGTATATTCAGGGCTCGAAGCGGGAGGAATTCCTGCCTGCGCTCCGCAAACATCTCGATGCGCACGGTTTCGACATGGTGGCGATCGAACCGCCGCCGGCCGGCAATGCGGCCGGTTTCGTCGCCTCCCGGACCGATCCGGACCATCCTTGGGCGCGTTGGGCTTCGACCTCGATCGAGCGCACCTCCGGGAAACCGACGGCGGTCATCCCGCAGCTCGGCGGATCGATCTGCAACGATCTGTTCACCGACCTGCTGGGCCTGCCGACGATCTGGATTCCGCACTCCTACGGCGCCTGCTCGCAGCATGCGCCGAACGAACACATCTTGCTGAGCGAGGCACGCGACGCGATTCAACTGATGGCGGGCGTCTACTGGGATCTGGGCGAACCGGACACACCGGGCAAGCAATAGGACTTTCACATGAGCCGAAGTGACGCGATCGCCAAGATCGAAAGCTATTTCGATGAGGGCGGTTTCATCGAGGATTTGACCCGCCGGGTCGCGATCCCGACCGAGAGCCAGAATCCCGACCGGATGGACGTGCTGCACGGCTATCTGACCGACGAAATGCAGCCGACCTTCGAACGCATGGGCTATCGCTGTCAGATTTTGAAGAACCCGCGCGAAGGATACGGCCCGTTCCTGCTCGCCGAGCGGCATGAAGGCGACGATCTGCCGACCGTGCTGACCTACGGTCATGGCGATGTGGTCCTGGGCTATGACGAACAGTGGCGCGAGGGTCTGTCGCCCTGGACCGTGACGCAGGAAGGCGACCGGTTATACGGCCGCGGCACGGCGGACAATAAGGGCCAGCACACGATCAACATCGCAGCGCTGGAGACCGTTCTGCAAACCCGTGGATCGCTTGGCTTCAATTCGAAGCTTCTGATCGAGACCGGCGAGGAGACGAGCTCTCCGGGCCTGAAACAGCTCTGCGAGGAGAACAAGGGGCTGTTTGAGGCCGACGTGCTGATTTGCTCCGACGGACCGCGCCTCAGCCCGCAGCGGCCGACGATCTTCCTCGGCGCGCGCGGCGCTTACAATTTCGACCTGACGGTAGATCTGCGCGAAGGCGGCCACCACTCCGGCAATTGGGGCGGTTTGCTGGCCAATCCGGGCGTCATCCTGGCGCACGCCATCGCCAGCATCACCAGCGCGACCGGCGAAATCTACGTGCCGGAATGGCGGCCGCCGGGCATACCGGATTCGGTTCGCAACGCGGTGCACAATCTGGTCATCGATGGCGGCGAAGGCGCGCCGGAGATCGATCCGGACTGGGGCGAGCCGGGCCTGACCGGCGCGGAGAAGGTCTTCGCCTGGAACAGTTTCGAGGTGCTGGCCTTCAAGACCGGCAATCCCGAAAATCCCGTCAACGCCATCCCGCCCAAGGCGACCGCGACATGTCAGGTGCGGTTCACGGTGGGTGTCGATCCGGAGGAGTTCATCCCCGCCCTACGCCGCCATTTCGAAGCGCGCGGGTTCGGCATGGTCGAGGCGGAACCGGCGAAGAAGGGCTACATGATGGCGACGCGGCTTGATCCGGACAATGCCTGGGTGCAGTGGGCCATTTCGTCGATCCAGAACACGACGGGCAAGGAACCGGCGGTGTTGCCCAGCCTTGGCGGGTCGTTGCCCAACGATGTGTTCGCCGACGTGCTGGGCCTGCCGACCGTCTGGGTGCCGCATTCCTACGCCTCCTGCTCGCAGCACGCGCCGAACGAGCACATGCTGACGACGGTGGCGCGCGAAGGACTGCAGCTCATGACCGGCCTGTTCTGGGATCTGGGCGAGACCCCACCGAATTGGAAACGGGCAGCATGACCGATCCCTGCGATCTGACGGCGACGGAAGCGCGGTCTCTTATCGGTCGCAAGCAGCTTTCACCGGTTGAGTTGCTGGAATCCTGCATTGCCCGCATCGAAGCGGTGAACCCGGCACTGAACGCGATTGTGACGACGGCCTATGACCGTGCTCGGGACGAAGCCAAGGCTGCGACCGAGGCGCTGGTCCGCGGTGACGCGCTGCCTCCGCTGCACGGGCTGCCGGTCGGCATCAAGGATTTGGACGAAACCGAGGGCATCCGCACGACCTACGGTTCCATGCTGTACAAGGATTTTGTACCCGACGAGGATGAGCAGGTGGTCGCGGCGGCGCGCCGCGCGGGCGGAATCATCATCGGTAAGACCAACACGCCTGAATTCGGCGCCGGTGGAAATACCAACAACGCGCTGTTCGGGCCGACGCGGAACCCCTTCGACCTCGATCTCACTTGCGGCGGATCGTCCGGTGGCTCCGGGGTAGCGCTGGCGACGGGCATGGCGCCGCTCTGTCAGGGGTCCGATACCGGCGGCAGCCTGCGGTTGCCGGCGACCTTCAATGGTGTCGTCGCGCACCGGCCGAGTCCTGGCGTGGTGCCGGCCGGCTGCCGCGATACCGCCTATACGACCTATCAGACGCAGGGTCCGATGGCGCGGACCGTCGCGGACGCTTCGTTGTTTCTGGCGGCCCTGGCGGAACGCAGCGCCGTCGATCCGATGTCCTTCCCGCTTGATCCAGCGCAGTTCCTCACCCTGCAGCCGGTCGATCCGGGTACGCTTCGGGTCGCGATTTCGGAAGATCTCGGCTGTGCGCCGACGGCGCAGACAGTGCGCCGCACCTTCCGCGAGCGTGTGGCCAAGCTCGACCGAGTGTTCGGCGCCGTCGAGCAGAGCGATCCCGATTTCGAAGGGATTCTCGATGTGTTCTGGCTACTGCGTGGCATCTACATGCTGGCGAAGCACAACGACCGCATCGATAAATATGGCCCCGAGCTCAATCCCAATGTGCGCAGCAATTACGAAGCGGCGCTCAAGATGAATATGAAGGATGTCGGTTGGGCGGCGAAGCAGCAGCTCGTGCTCTATCAGACCTTCCAAAAATGGTTCGAGGATTACGATGTGCTGATCTGCCCCGGTGTGACCGTAACACCGTTTCCCTTCGATCAGCTCTATCCGACGGAGATCGACGGCGCGCCGATGGAGAATTATGTACATTGGGCCGGCCTCACCTCGTCGCTAACGGTCATGGGCAACCCTGTCGTCGCGATACCCTGCGGCAAGGATGAGAACGGTACGCCGTTCGGCATCCAAATTGTCGGCAAGCCCTATCAGGATCGCTTTGTGCTGGGCGTCGCCCATGCGTTGGAACAAATCTTCGAAGCCGATCCCGTGTCGGCGCGGCCGGTGCCCGACATCGCGGCGCTGTCGGCAGGTTTAACGGCCGCTGAGGGTGTTTTGACAGGTCCAACCCTCGCCGAACGCTATGCCGGGTTTGCCGCGGGGCTGCGGCTGGAAGACGTGCCGCCGGCGCTGATTGAGAAGGCGGCGCTGCACATCCTCGATACGGTGGGGTGCGCGATAGCGGCATCGCCGTCGGACTATGCGGCCGTGAAATTCGCCGCGTTGCGCCGCCTCGACGGCGGCAGTGGCAGCACCGCGATCGGGCAGAACCGGACCCTCGGCTTGCGCGACGCGATCCTCTTCAATGGCGGCCTCGCGAATGCGCTGGATTACGACGATACCTATACGCCGAACCTCAATCATATTTCGGGCGGCACGGTGCCGCTCGTCCTCGGCCTCGGTGCGCGCGAGGGGGCGACCGGACAGGAGATCATCGCGGCCTACCTGATCGCGATGGAGGTGGCGACGCATATCGGGCTTGGGGTTCCCGGCAATGCGGTGATGCGGCGAGGGTTTTCGACCAGCGGCACCTTGAACGGCTTCGCCAATGCACTCGCGGCAGGCCGGCTGCTGAAACTGCCGCCCGAGAAGCTGGCCGCGGCGCAAGGCGTTGTCCTGACTCTCACCGGCGGCGCGATGGAAGGTTTGCGCGAAGGCGCCTGGAGCAAGCGTCTCAATGCCGGGCTGGGTGCCGTATCCGGTCTTACGGCTGCGATGATGGCGGCGGAAGGAATGAGCGGCCCCTCGCGACCCTACGAAGGTGATCTTGGGCTCTACCGCATGCTCCTGGGGCCGGATGTTGCGGTTGACTGGGACGCGATGACAGGCGGTCTTGGTGTGAAGTGGGAATTCGCCAGAGTTGCCATCAAGGCGTTCCCCCTGGTCCATCACGCGCACAATATCGTCGATGCGGCGATCCGTCTTCATCGGGAAGACGGTGTGCGGCCCGATGACGTCGAGTCGATCACTGCCCTCGTGACCGACCATCAGGTGCCGCTCCTGTGCCAACCGGAAACGCAGCGCCGCCATCCGCCGAACGATTACGCGGCGATCTTCAGTGTTTATCATCTGATCGCGACAGCGCTGACGCGCGGGCGGATGACCTTGGACGAATGCGAGGGTGACGCCCTGCATGATCCGGTCATTCGCGGTCTGCGCGATCGGGTCGGTTACGAGATCGATCCGGACTCACTGTTTCCCGAGTATTTTTCCGGCGGGCTCGTCGCACGGCTGCGCGACGGGCGCGCGATCCGGCATTACGACCGCCATCATTTCAGTTCCGACAAGCGGCCGATGCCGTCGGAAACAATCGTGGAAAAGTTTCGCAACAATGCCGGACGCGTGTATCCGGGCAACCGGGTGGACGCGATTATCGTAGCGGTCATGGCCCTGCGCGACGGCGGGTCGCCGCAGGCGGTCACCGACCTGCTCGGCGCGGCCTGACACCGCAAGGGTTGGGTGCGTTGGAAATGAGGGGCGAATCCCATAGGCTGGCGGAAAGCGCCGTTGCCGATCTGGGACGGTGAAAAACAGGCAATCCAACGGGAGATCCGACATGACCGAACCGTGCGATTTGAGCGCGACCGAAGCGCGCAACCTGATCGGCGACAAGCAGCTTTCGCCGGTCGAGCTTCTGGACTCCTGCATCGCGCGGATTGAGGCGGTGAATCCCACGGTGAACGCCATATGCGGCACCGGTTTCGAGCGCGCCCGCGAGGAAGCGAAGGCGGCGGAAGCGGCAGTACAGAACGGCGATCTGCTGGGGCCGCTGCACGGGTTGCCGCTTGGCGTGAAGGATCTGCTCGACACGGAGGGGCTGCTGACCACGCATGGCTCGCCGCTCTACAAGGACCATGTCCCGGACGCCGATCACAGCTTGGTTGCGGAACTGCGCGATGCCGGCGCCATCGTTTTTTGCAAGACCAACACGCCGGAATTCGGCGCCGGGGCCAATACCACCAACCCGGTTTGGGGACCGACAGGAAACCCGTTCGATCCCAAACGGATTTGCGGCGGCTCGTCGGGCGGCTCGGCCGTGGCGTTGGCGACCAACATGATGCCGATCGCGACCGGATCGGATTCCGGCGGCAGCCTGCGCATTCCGGCCGCCTTCAACGGCGTCGTCGCGCACCGCAGCACGCCGGGTATTGTGCCGAACGAGAAGCACAGTTTCGGTTACACGACCTTCAGCGTGCTGGGTCCCATGGCACGCACCGTGGAGGACATGGTGCTGATGTACTCCACCATCGTGCGGCACGATCCGATCGATCCCCTGTCGGCGCCGATGGACCCGGCTGACTACGCTTCGATCGAGGAGGTTGATCTCAGCACCTTGAAGGTCGCTGTGTCGGAAGATCTTGGCTTCGCACCGGTCGATAACCGCATCCGCGCGACTTTCCGTGAGCGGGTCGACATCTTCAAATCCGCCTTCAAGGAATGCGCGACGCGCGATCCGGACCTCGGCACCGTTGACCGCACCAACTGGATCCTGCGCAGCCAGATTTTCCTCGCCAATCACCGCGAGAAGTATCAGACGGATCGGGAGTCGCTGGGCCCCAATGTCCGCTCCAACTACGAAGCCGGATTGGAGATATCGGCGGAAGAAGTCGCGTGGGCGACGCAGGAGCAGACCAATATCTATCGCCATATGGAGACCTTCTTCGACGATGTGGACATTCTGATCGCACCGACCGTGCCGGTGCCGCCCTTCCCGGTCGAACAGCTCTATTGCGACGAGATCAATGGCGAGAAGCTGGATAACTACGTCAAATGGCTGTCGCTCACCTACGGGCTGACCATTCCCGGCAACCCGGTCACGGCGATCCCTTGTGGGCTAGAGCCGACGGGAACGCCGTTCGGTCTGCAGATATGCGGCCGTCACTACGATGATGCCTTTGTTATCGGCGTTGCGAAATCATTGGAACGCTTGTTCGCCACCGACCCGCGCACCGCCCGGCCTATCCCCGATATCGTGGGGCTTTCGAAGTGAGCTACCGTGTCCTGACCGGGCAGATCATGCATGAGACGAATACGTTCAGTCGTCTCCTAACCGATTTGGGCGCCTACCGGGCGCGCTACCTCTATTACGGTGACGAGGTGGCGGAAAAGCTGCGCGGCACAAAGACGGAGATCGGCGGCATACTCGACAGCGCCGAGACCTACGGTTGGACCTTGGTCCATCCGATCGCGGCAAACGCGACGCCGTCCGGCAAGGTGACGGCGGACGCCTGGGCGGAACTGAAAGGCGCGCTGACCAAGGCCGCGCGCGACGACGGGCCTTTCGACGGCATCTATGTCGCGCTGCATGGCGCGATGGTGGCGGAAACGGCAGCCGATGCTGAGGGCGAGCTGCTGGAAGAACTGAGCGAGATCGTCGGACCGGAGGTCCCGATTTTGGCGACGCTTGATCTGCACGCCA
>JAPPPC010000126.1 GCA_028817685.1 Rhodospirillaceae bacterium | reverse complement strand
CGACCGACGATCAGTTGAGCGACATCGACGCCTTTCTCGACGTCATGCACGGCGGGCTGGATGGCGAAATCGGCGGCGAAATCAACGAAGCGGAGTTCTTCCGTTCGCTACCCGTGCGCCGCCCCGCCGATTTGGAGGATTTCCGCGCACTCGATCTCGAAATCCTCGTCGTCGACGCCAACAAGACCGGCGCCCGCATCGTCCAACGTGAGCTCGTCAATTGCGGCTACCGTGTTTCGCTGGCAAACCGCTCCTTCGAGGCGCTGGAATTGGCGATCCGCACCTGGCCGGACATGATCGTCTCCTCCGGCGTGCTGGACGAGATGAGCGGCGTCGATCTGGGCGCCTCGCTCGCCGTCGTTCAGCCGACGGAAACCATTCCCTTCGCGCTGCTGACCAGCTCCAACGACGCCTCGCTCAAACGGCTTCCGGAGAACGCCGTCGTCATCAAGAAGGGCAGCGGCTTCTCCGAGGGATTCGCCGACGCGCTGGAGAAGTTCGGCATCGCCTAGAGCGGCGCGCCGCTAGCCGATCACCCCTTCCGTCTTCAAGGCGGAAACGGCCGTTTCGTCCATTTCAAGCCAGTCAGACAGGATCGCGTCCGTGTGCTGGCCGATGTCCGGCTCCAGCTGGAGTTCCGGCGGCGTGCTGCCGGCGAAACGCAGCGGGCTTGACGGCAGCACGACCTGGCCCATTTCCGGATGGTCCACATCGTGCAGCATGCCGCGTTCGTGCATGTGGACGTCGGCCGTCACCTCCAACAGGTCGCGAACCGGAGCAGCCGGAATGCGGTTTTCCTTGAGCGTTGCCGCCACATCGTATTTCGACCGTTCGCGCAGCCAGGGCGCCACCGCCGCATCCACATCGTCCTCATGCTGCGCGCGCAACGCCTGGGTCGCGAAACGGGGATCGTCCGCCAGTTCCGACCGCCCAATCACATCGAGCAGATTGGTCCAATGTCCCTCGGTGACGCAGATGATCGCGATGTGCCCGTCCGCGCACTCATAGACATTGTAGGGGGCGGAGCCGCGCGTCGGGTGCCGGTTCCCGCGCCGTTCCGGCTGTTTCCAGCCATTGTTGTGCATGCCCGCGACATTGCTGGCGAGCGCGGGATAGAGCGCTTCCTGCATGGCGATCTCGACCAGCCGTCCCTGCCCCGTCACCGACCGTTCGTACAGCGCCGTCACGATGCCGGAATAGAGATGCACGCCGCCGAGAAAATCGCAGATGGCGAGCCCGGTCTTGAGCGGCGGTCCGTCCGCCGGTCCGTTGATCCCCATCACGCCGCCGACCGCCTGCACTGTCAGATCCATCGCCAGATTGTCCTTGTCCGGCCCGGTCAAGCCGTAGCCGGTGCCCGACGCGTAGATCAGCCGCGGATTGGCCGCCATCAGCACGTCCGCACCGACACCGAGCCGGTCCATGGCGCCCGGTGCGAAGTTCTCCAGCAAAATATCGGCCTGTTTGGCCAAATCGATGAGCAACGACTTGCCGCGTTCGGCCTTGAGGTTGAGTGCGATGCCCCGCTTGTTCGTGTTCAGCGCCGAAAAGGAGAGCGGCACGCCGAGCCCGCCGCGCTTGCGCAGCGCCTCGCCGCCCAGCGGCTCGACCTTGACCACGTCGGCGCCGCCATGGGCGAGCAGGAACCCCGCATAGGGGCCGTTATAGATCTGCCCCAGATCGAGGACCTTGACCCCTTGCAGTGGCGGCGTCGGCAGGCCTTGCACCATGGTCAGCGGAGGCCCGCACCGAGGATATCGCGCGCGATGACGTGCTTCTGCACCTCGCTCGGCCCTTCGCCGACGCGGCGGATACGCAGCTCGCGGTACCAGCGTTCCAGCGGCAGATCCTTGGCGACGCCGAGGCCGCCATGGATCTGCATCGAGCGGTCCACGACCCGGCCGCTCGCCTCCGAGGCGACCAGCTTGGCGATCGCGGATTCCATGCGGAACGGCTCGCCCCGGTCGGCCTTCGCCGCCGCGTCGAGCACCATCCATTTCGCCTGGCGCAGATCGATTTCGTTCTCTACCAGCATCCATTGGATGCCCTGGCGGTGGGAGAGCGGGGCGCCGAAGGTCTCGCGGATCTTGGCGTACTCCGTCGCCATCTCGTGGGCGCGGATCGCAACGCCGATGCATTCGGCCGCGTAAGGCA
>JAPPPC010000120.1 GCA_028817685.1 Rhodospirillaceae bacterium | reverse complement strand
TTGCCAACCCCGGTCGATAGGTTCGTCGCGCCAGGGCCGAGAGTTGCAATGCACAGGCCCGGTGCGCCGGTCAGCCGGCCGGTGACGTCGGCGCTGAAGCCGGCCGATCCTTCATGGGCGGTGAGAACGAATTCGATGCCGCCGGTGCGCATGGCTTCCATCAGCGGCAGAACGTTGCCGCTGGGTATTCCAAAACCGTGCCGGATGCCGGCTGTCTTGAGCGTTTTAACGATAAGGTCGGCGTTGTTCATTTCTTAACCCGGCAGTAGTTTGGATGGTGGTTGTCGCAAGGCGCACGATGCCCGTGTGTTCAATAGGACAACTGGTATGATCCCGCAACAAAAGGGGTGCAGGCGCTCGGTGTCAGGAGTCAGGTTCCGCTGCTGGAAATGGGCCCCTGCGGTTGTGTTAAGTAGGAAAGAATCATTTTTCGTTTCGCTCTCGCATCATAGTCGGATCTCCATTCGATGAACGACCTGTATATCCTGGGCGGCGAAATGCGGCCGGACGCCGCACGAAAAGAGGAATGGCAGCATTTTCAGAATGCGGTCGTCGTCAAGGTCGATATGGCAGCGCGCCGGCCCGCGCTCATTCATGAGTACTTTTCGCCGCCGGAGGTGTGCCCCGACCTGCCATCCGTTGTTTTTAAGGCCGGTGCGCTGGAAGGGGACCGACTCTATACCTGTACGCAAACGGAAATAATCATCTTCCGACTGCCGGAATTCACCGTCGAGCACTACGTATCGCTACCCTTTTTCAACGATATTCACCATGTGAGGCCCAGTGGCAGGGGGACCTTGCTGATTGCGGTGACGGGGCTCGACATCATCGTCGAAATCGACATGGATGGCGCACTGCTGAACGAGTGGGACGTTTCCGGGGGCGATGTCTGGGCTCGGTTTTCAAGAGGCGAAGACTATCGCAAGGTGCCGACGACCAAGCCGCGGGTCGCGCATCCCAATTTCGTGTTTACGGTGGGCGATGAGATTTGGGCGACGCGCTGCGATCTCTTCGATGCGATTTGCCTGACGAATAAAGAGAAAAGAATCGACCTGTCGGGCCCACCGGGTGTTCGCGGTCAATTCGTTCATGACGGCATTTTTTGCAACGAAATGCTCTATTTCACCGCGGTGGACGGAAAAATATACATCGCCGACCCGCGGTCCTGCGCGGTGACGGCATTCATCGATTTGAACGAATTTGTCGATAGCGACATTCCGCTCGGTTGGTGCCGCGGCATCAAGGTCATCGATGCGGACCGTGTTGTCGTGGGGTTCAGCCGATTGCGCCAGACGAAGCTGCGCGACAAGGTGCGTTGGGCGAAAGCTCAGGTGCGCCGCCTTTCAGGGGATGCGGACTACGCTGAATCGCTGCCGTCTCTGCCGACACGGATCAGCTGTTTCAATCTCAAGACGCGAACGCTGGAATGGGACGTGCCGCTGTCCGAACATAAGATGGATGCGGTATTCTCGGTCTTGTAGCTCAGCGCCGCACGACACCCTCCCGATAGGCGACATAGAGGCCGCTGGCGACGATCACCGCGGCGCCGGTCCAGGTCCATGCGTCCGGAAAGTCGCCGAATATCGCGAAACCCAGCAAGGTGGCGCCAATCAATTCGCCGTATAAATAAGGGGCGACGGTGGAGGCAGGGGCGCATTGCAGCGCCTTGATTACGAAATACTGAGTCACGCCACCCAGACAGCCAACTGTACCGAACAGGGCCCAGTGCAGCGGTTCGCGCGGTGTTTCGAAATAGAGCGGCAGGGCCAGGGTCATCGCGACAGCGCCGATCATCGCCATGTAGACGATCGAGGTTTCAGCCGGGTCGTCGTCCCCGATCTTGCGCGTCATGATCTGATAGACCGCGAAGAGGGCGGCCGATCCGAACGTCAAGATAGCGCCCCACTGCATGCCGCCGAGACCCGGGCGGATGATCAGGAGAGCGCCCGTGAAGCCGAATATGACGGCCGCCCAGCGGCGCGGGCCGACCCGTTCGCCGAGGAAGGGGACGGATAGGGCGGTCAGCATCAAGGGCGCGGTGAACATGATCGCGGAAGAAGTCGGCAAGGAGATCGATGCCAGGGCGACGATAAACAGCCCGTTGGAGGCGAACATGACCGCCGAACGGCCGAACTGCATTGCGGGCCGGGTGGGGA
>JAPPPC010000137.1 GCA_028817685.1 Rhodospirillaceae bacterium | reverse complement strand
CCTACTTGCCGTAGGTGCGAGTTGTCGGATGCTTCTTACGCGCTTCCGCTGCGGTTGACAGCAGAAGGTCGAGAAGTTCCTGCGCTTCCGGCACCGTCTTCGATGCTTCCGCGACCCACTCGTCCCAGATCGGCTTGCCCGCCTGCTTGCGGAACTGCGCCATCTGGTCTTCCGGGATCGTGATGGCCTTCATCTTCTTCGGCCACACTTTCAGGTTCTCGATGTCCTTCTTCTGATACGCCGCTGACTGGAACTCAACCGCAGGACGCTTCAGGCTGTTCAGCAGATCCTTGTACTGCTGCGGCAGCTTGTCCCAAGAGTTCTTGTTCGCGACGATCGGGCAGTTCACCGTGCCGAGCGACATGTTCGTCGTGTACCACTCCGCAACTTCGTCAAGCTTGTACGCGCTGAACGCATAGGTGAACGGGAAACCGATCGCATCGACCGTACCGCGCTGCAGCGCTGTATAGGTCTCAGACGCCGTAACCGTCGTCGGAACCGCACCGATCTTCTTCGCAGAACGGCCCATGCCGCCAAGCGCACGAAGACGCATGCCCTTGAAGTCCGCAACCGAAGCCGGCGGCTTGCCCTTGCCCATATACTCGTACTGCGGCAACACGTTGATCGCGAAGATGATCGCGTTCCACTTCGCGAAATCCTTCTTCACCGCAGGATGATCGAAAATCGCCTTCGACACTTCGTACTGCACGTCGAAGTTCGTGATCGGCAGGAACGGCATGTCCAGAACGTTCGCAGCCGGAAGCTTGCCCGGATGGTAGGACTGGCACACCAGCGCCGCATCAACCGCGCCAACCGCGATACTGTCCAGATTTTCCTTACTCTTCGACAGCTGCTCGCCGTAATAGAGCTGGAAATTGAACTTCCCGCCCGTACGCTCCTTCACCGTCTTGGAGATGAACTCCAAGCTTTCCGTGAACGCACGGCGCTTGCCCCAAAGCGACACACGCCACGTCACCTTCGGGCCATCAACCATCTGCGCTTCCGCAGGGCTAACCGGCGCAGCAACACCCAGCGAAAACGCAAAAGCGCCCGCCGCAACCGTCGTCGTAAGATACTTCGTACTTCTTCTCATAATCCTTGGTCCTCCCATGAACCGTGTCTCTCTGTTCCACTTCGTCTAACGGTCAACCTTGCCTGAGCAATGTCACCGAAAAAACAGAGCGATAACGACAATTTTCATGCCGCCCCTTGTTTATGGTGAGCACTTTAACGGTATGCAGCAAGCACGGCAAATCGCGTTGAAATCCGCCGTCGATGTGCAACGCACGCACCAATGATGGAGTGTCACTAAATGATTTTCGCCAACCTGTCTACGCGTCGCGGCGTGCCCGGCCGGCGTCCCGGATCGCCGACAAGGTGGTCCGCGTCGTGATCACTTCGGGGTCGAGGCGTATTTCAATCAGCGAAATACGACCCGCACCGAGCGCCGCCTCAAAGGCCGGCACGAAATCCTCGGTCCGCTCCACCAACGCCCCAAAAGCCCCGAAACTCTCCGCCCATTTTACGAAATCCGGGTTGGTCAGCCCCGTGGCAAGGGTCCGATCGGGATAATCCCGCTCCTGATGCATCCGGATCGTGCCGTACATGTTGTTGTTGACGACGATCAGGATCGGATCGATGCCGTAATGGACGGCAGTCGCGAACTCCTGCCCGGACATCATGAAGCCGCCATCTCCGACGAACCCGATTACCGGCCGATTCGGATTGGCAAGCCGTGACGCGATGGCGGCCGGTACGCAATAGCCCATCGCACCGCTGGTCGGCGCAACCTGAGAGGGATATTTGGAATAGCGGAAAAAACGCTGGGCCCAGCCCGAGAAATTTCCCGCATCCGACGTGATGATGGCATCGTCACCGACGCGTTCCTGGATCTCGGCCATCACCTGAACCATATCGACGTCGCCGGGGAACGCGGTCCCTTCTTCCAAATTGCCAAGATAATCTTGCCGTGCCGCGCCGGCCCAGTCGCGCCACTTGTCCGGTGCGACCGGCGACGCGGCCTTCGCTGCCGCCGCGAAACGGTCGACGGCCGCCGCGATCGGCAGGTCGGGCTGGTAAACGCGCCCCAATTCGTCCGGGTCGGGATAGATGTGGATCAGCTTTTGTTTCGGCCGTGGCGCCTCGACCAGGGAATAG
>JAPPPC010000701.1:686-9337 GCA_028817685.1 Rhodospirillaceae bacterium | reverse complement strand
GAGTCGTCTCGAACGTCGAGTATATCCAAGGCGTGCCCGATTGCGGCGAGATCGAACGGGCAGATGTCCGTGCATTGGGTATAGCCGAAATAGACCAGCATCAGGCGGCCGCGGAAATCTTGCTCGCTGACCGGCTTTTCGTTGTGATCGATCAGCGCGAACTGGGGTTCCCGTGGGGTCACAACATTCTGCAGGGCCTGCTGCATGGCCAGCGTGTGTGCCTGGTCGCCCGTGGTTTCGTGAACCCACAGAGTCGCGACCGTTCCGGTCAGCCCGAGTACGAAAAGACCGCCGGCCAGGAGAAGCAGCCTCTGCATCGTCATCGCGTTGCTCCCACGCCGTTCGCCCGATGACTATATCCTTGATTGGCGCTTGTCGAGTGCGGATCGTTCGGCGAAACTGGGAGTATGGCGGTTAAAAGCAAGCCTAGTAATTAAAGTTGTTTTATTCTGTTATTTCTGTAGCTGAACTCTCTATATAGACTTGCAATTCAACGATTCATGCTAAACACTCCGACGATCCTGTCGTTATTACCCCGGCTTCTTCGAAATCCACTTGGTTCTGGACATATGATTAGGGCGAGCCGCTTGGCGCCGATATACGGATTGGCGATACTGAGCCTGATTGCGGGGGTTTTTGCGGTTCCTGCGACGGCGGAGCCGTTGCGTTCGGAGCTTGATCTGCTGCTGCGGGAGCATCCGGATCTGCGCCGGGCGCGGAACGATGCGGCGGCGGCGCGGGCGCGGATCGAAGAGGCGCGTTCGGCGTATCTGCCGCGGTTTGAGCTTTCGGGCGACAGCGGTGCGGAACGGACGGACGATCCGACGCGGCGTCAGGCGGGGCTTGGCGTGTTCTTGATGCGGCGCGACAAGCTGACCCTGACGGCGACGCAGAACCTGTTCAACGGGTTCCGGGACGAGGCGGGGATCGTTGCGGCGGAGCTGGGCCATATCGAGCAGCAGATGAGCCTGGAGAACACGCGCCAGGAGCTGCTGTTCCAGGGTTTGAACCAATATCTGGACGTGCTGCGCAATGTGCGTCTGATCGCGGTGGCGCAGAACACGGAGAACACGATCCGCACGCAGTTGCGGCTCGAGGATGAGCGGGTCCAGCGCGGCTCGGGCATCGCGGTTGACGTGTTGCAGGCGAAGTCGCGGCTGCAGGTCGCCAAGGAACAGCGTGTGGCGTTCGAGGGGCGGTTGCAGGAGGCGCTGGCGCGCTACAAGCAGCTTTTCGGGCACTTGCCGGAGATTTCGAGCCTGGAAGAGGGCGTGCCGCCGGAAGGCATCGTGCCGCCGGACCTGGACGGGGCGATCGAGACGGCGCAGCAGTACCATCCGGCGTTGCGTCAGACGCGCTACCAGGCGGACATCGCGCGCGAGCAGAAGCGGATCGCGCGGGCGGACTATTACCCGTCGGTGGATCTGGTGGGCACGCTGGACTATGCGGACAATAACGGGACGACGCGGGGCGTTAAGCGGGAACAGAGCCTGCTGATCCGGGCGCGCTGGGAGTTTTTCAGCGGTTTCCGGACGCGGTCTCGGGTTGAGAGCGCGTCGCGGACGTTGGCGGCGCGGAAGGACAGCTTCAACTTCGCGGTGCGGCGCGTTGAGGAGGATGTGCGGGTGGCGTGGGACCGTCTGTTGACGGAGCGCCGGCGTGTCGATCTTCTGAACAATGCGGTCAATCTTGCGATCGAGGTGTTCAACGCGAAGAAGCGGCTGCGGGAAGCGGGCAAGGAAACCTCGCTGAACGTGCTGGACGCGGAACGCGAGGTGTTCAGCGCGCGGATCAACCAGATCTCCGCCGAGTTCGATGCCCGCATCGCCTCCTACCTGCTGGCCCGCCGCACTCGGTCTCGCCGGGAAGTAAGTCAAAAAGAATCGGTCCGGTTGTCCGGCGCGGGCAGCGTCACAGCCAACGCTTGCAAATTTGGTTAACGGGAAATCTCCGCAGCTATTTGCAATTTAACGAAAATTCAAGCATAATTGACTCTCGAGTAAAGCCTCGTCACCGGCCTTAGGGGGTAAGGTCGGAAGTATATGGGAAGCGTCAAGAGATCGGCTCGAATCCGATCCGTAATAGACGCGCCTTCAGGGGGCAGAGAGGAAGCCTGCGGTGGCGAAACGGGCCGACGCCGCCGAAGCAGAACGGCCAAGCAAAGCCTCTTCATTATCAGAAGCGCGACGCGCCATCTCGACTCCCTATCGTCAGACCGATCCACCCCTATGGATCATCGACAATTTCTTAGCGCCCCACGCGCACATCCTAACACAAAACTAATATTCGATCCAAGACCATCCCCTAAATGAAGTAGGGATGACAAATAAAATTGGCCGGTGTAATGAAGTTAACCATAAATACATCTTCCCAGCGGTAGATTCCGGCGACGGAGGAAGATTTTGCAGAGCGATGAAGGACAAGTTTGGCTGCGATTTGCGCTGAGCGAAAGCCGCGGCGCGTTCCGTGATCTCGTCCTAATCTCTCTATTTATCAACCTATTAGTTCTGTCGATCCCGGTTTTCGTGCTCCAGGTGTATGACCGGGTGGTGTTTCATTCCGGCATGACGACCCTGCAGGGTTTGGTCATCGGCATGGGGCTGGTCATCGGCTTCGATTTCATCCTGCGGCAGGCCCGCAGCCGGGTCTTCCAGGGCGTGGCCTTGCGGGTCGATGCGGCGGTCGGCCGCGCGCTTTACAACAAGGTCGTTTCCTTGCCGCTGCGGATCCTGGAATCGCGACCGACGACGTTCTGGCAGGCTGTTTTCCGCGATGTGGATGCGATTCGCAACGCGGTGTCCGGGCCTTCCGCCGCGCTGATGCTCGATTTGCCCTTTGCGGTGCTGTTTTTTATCGTCGTGCTGATCATCGCGCCGCCCGTCGCGTGGGTTCTGCTGGTCTTCGTACCGCTCTTCATGATTCTCGCCTGGCGGTCGGGCAAGGTCATGCGCAGCGCCGCCTCGGAAGAACGCGAGACGGCGATGAGCCGCGAAGGCTTGCTGAACGAGCTGATCGCCGGCCGGGCGACGGTAAAGTCGCTGGCGCTTGGTGAAGCGGTGGCGCCGCGCTGGGAAGACCGGCACGCGCAAGCGATCGACGTGGCGCAGCAGCGCGGCGAGGCCGGCGACGGGTATCACAATCTCGGCTACATCATGACCATGAGCACGACGGTCGTCGTGACGACGGTGGGGGCGCTGGCGATTCGCGAGCAAAAGATGACGATCGGTTCGTTGATCGCCGCCCATATGTTGAGCGTCCGGCTGGTTGGGCCGATGAGCCAGTTGGTTTCGCAGTGGCGCATGTTCATGCAGTTCCGCGAGTCGGCGAAGCGCCTCGACGAAGTCTTCGCGATGGCTTCGGAACGGACCGAATCCGGCATCGAGCTGCCGCGGCCGAAGGGCGCCGTGAAGCTGGAGAAACTGTTTTTCAACTACAAGGTCGACGGCCAGCCGGTGATCGACGGGATCGACGGATCGATCGGGCCGGGCGGGCTGCACGGTATCATCGGCGCCAACGGTTCGGGCAAAACGACCCTGTTGAAACTGATCCGCGGCATCTACACACCGGCGAGTGGCAGGGTTCTGCTGGACGAGGCGGATTTGGTGCAATTCACGCAACGACAGCTCGCGGATTGGATTGGCTATTTGCCGCAGGAATGCACGCTGTTCGCCGGATCGATCCGCGACAATATCGCAATCGCCCACCCCGATGCCGACGACGAGGCGGTTGTGGCGGCGGCCGAACTCGCCAAGGCGCATCAATATATTGTCGACTTGCCGGACGGTTACGACACGCCGCTGACCGAGGGCGGGCAGGGGCTGTCCACGGGGCAACGGCAGCGTATCGCGGTGGCGCGCGCCTTCATGAGCCACCCGCCGGTTTTGTTGCTGGACGAGCCGTCGAGCAATTTGGACAAGGAAGCCGAGCAAGGCCTTGCCGAGACCTTGCGCGAATATTCCCGTGAGAACACGGCGATGGTCGTGACGCACAGCCCGAGCCTGCTGGCGGCCTGCGACTCGATCCTCGTGCTCGAGAAAGGGCGTGTTGTCATGGCCGGACCGGCCGGACAGGTCCTCGCCAAACTGCAGCCCGGTCCCAAGCCGGTGCCCGTTTCCGAAGGTAAGCCGGCATGAGCCGCCTCGACGATCTCGTCGCCAAGCGCCGTGCCCCGACATACCGGGTTTCGGCGCTGCTGATCTGTCTGTTGCTTGGCAGCCTGCTGGGTTGGGCCGTGTTCGCCAAGCTGGACGAGGTCTCCGTCGCGATGGGGGAGGTCGTGCCGCAGGGCCAGATGAAGGTCGTGCAGCATTTCGAGGGCGGCATCATCGAGCGGCTGGAAGTCGCGGAAGGAACGCGGGTCAAGGCGGGACAGGTGTTGGCGCAGCTTGATCTCGCCAGTGCCGGCACCAACCGGGAAGAGCTGATCGTGCAGTTGGATGGGCTGTTGCTGCGCAAGGCGCGGCTCAGCGCACAGATTGCCAACAAAGAGCCGGTCTTTCCCAAGGAACCGTCGGAACGCCGGCCGGGGCTGCTGCGGACCGAATGGCAGTCCTACGAGGCTTGGAAGCGTGAGCTGCAGACGTCTTTGTCCGTATTGGAAAAGCAGATCACCCAGAGTGAGCTCGAAGCCAAGCAACTGGCCGCGCAGCGCAAGGCGGTGCTTGCCGATCTGGGCCTGTCGAAGCAGCGGCTGACAATGTCGGCCAGCCTTCTGTCCGAAGGCCTGACGCCGCGGATGGAGCATCTGGTCCTGGAAGGCGAGGTGGAAAAGCTGGCGGGCGAGGCGGAAGTTCTCAGACAGTCGATCCCGCGGGCCAAGGCGTCGCTCGCCGAAGCCCGCGCCCGTTATGAAGAAGAGAAGGAACGGAATCACCGCCGCTCGATCGAGAACGATGCTGGTGTCGAATTGCAGATCGCCCGCGTGAACGAGCTGTTGAACCGCGCTTCGGATCAAGTGCGGCGGGCGGTTATCCGCAGCCCGATCGACGGTGTCGTGAAGAATATGCGCTATCACACGATCGGCGGTGTCGTGAAACCGGGCGAGCCGATCATGGAAATCGTCCCGATCAGCGATCGCCTGGTGATCGAAGCGCAGTTGAATCCGGTCGATCGCGGTTATGTGCAGGAAGGGCAGCGGGCCGTCGTCAAGATTTCGACCTATGATTTCGTGCGCTACGGCAGTTTGGACGGGGTCGTCGCCCGAATCGGCGCCAGTACGAACACCGATCCGGCCGGGCAGCCCTACTATCAAGTGGTCGTGCGGACCAATAAGACCTATCTCGGCGACCAGCAGGGTTTGCTGCCGATCACGCCGGGGATGCAGGCGACAGTGGATATCCACACGGGCACGCGTTCCGTGTTGAACTATTTCATTAAACCAGTCCTGAAATTACGAAACGAGGCCTTCCGCGAGCGGTAGCGCGGCGGCGGCACGTTGATCAAACTGCAACACCTAAATGCGCAATTGACCAGAATCATGGGTAATATTAGTACTTCCCTATATATTCTTGATATATTGCTGCGGAGAGGGGCGTCGGAATTCGGCGTTTTCACGCGCACGGGGGACCAAGTTTGCGGTTAGCGCCGATATACGGATTGGCGATACTGAGCCTGATTGCGGGGGTTTTTGCGGTTCCTGCGACGGCGGAGCCGTTGCGTTCGGAGCTTGATCTGCTGCTGCGGGAGCATCCGGATCTGCGCCGGGCGCGGAACGATGCGGCGGCGGCGCGGGCGCGGATCGAAGAGGCGCGTTCGGCGTATCTGCCGCGGTTTGAGCTTTCGGGCGACAGCGGTGCGGAACGGACGGACGATCCGACGCGGCGTCAGGCGGGGCTTGGCGTGTTCTTGATGCGGCGCGACAAGCTGACCCTGACGGCGACGCAGAACCTGTTCAACGGGTTCCGGGACGAGGCGGGGATCGTTGCGGCGGAGCTGGGCCATATCGAGCAGCAGATGAGCCTGGAGAACACGCGCCAGGAGCTGCTGTTCCAGGGTTTGAACCAATATCTGGACGTGCTGCGCAATGTGCGTCTGATCGCGGTGGCGCAGAACACGGAGAACACGATCCGCACGCAGTTGCGGCTCGAGGATGAGCGGGTCCAGCGCGGCTCGGGCATCGCGGTTGACGTGTTGCAGGCGAAGTCGCGGCTGCAGGTCGCCAAGGAACAGCGTGTGGCGTTCGAGGGGCGGTTGCAGGAGGCGCTGGCGCGCTACAAGCAGCTTTTCGGGCACTTGCCGGAGATTTCGAGCCTGGAAGAGGGCGTGCCGCCGGAAGGCATCGTGCCGCCGGACCTGGACGGGGCGATCGAGACGGCGCAGCAGTACCATCCGGCGTTGCGTCAGACGCGCTACCAGGCGGACATCGCGCGCGAGCAGAAGCGGATCGCGCGGGCGGACTATTACCCGTCGGTGGATCTGGTGGGCACGCTGGACTATGCGGACAATAACGGGACGACGCGGGGCGTTAAGCGGGAACAGAGCCTGCTGATCCGGGCGCGCTGGGAGTTTTTCAGCGGTTTCCGGACGCGGTCTCGGGTTGAGAGCGCGTCGCGGACGTTGGCGGCGCGGAAGGACAGCTTCAACTTCGCGGTGCGGCGCGTTGAGGAGGATGTGCGGGTGGCGTGGGACCGTCTGTTGACGGAGCGCCGGCGTGTCGATCTTCTGAACAATGCGGTCAATCTTGCGATCGAGGTGTTCAACGCGAAGAAGCGGCTGCGGGAAGCGGGCAAGGAAACCTCGCTGAACGTGCTGGACGCGGAACGCGAGGTGTTCAGCGCGCGGATCAACCAGATCTCCGCCGAGTTCGATGCCCGCATCGCCTCCTACCTGCTGGCCCGCCGCACCGGCATGCTCACACCCGCCGCCCTCGGGCTCGCCGGGAAGTAAGCCCGTCCATCTTCCCACCGGTCCCTGTTACCCTTAAAATCGCCTGCAGTGTAGCGACGGTGAAACGTGCCGGGGACACCCGTTTATGAATGACCGTACAGGCCGGAATCGACGGTATCTGACGCCCATTTGCGGGGCGATGGCCCTGGCGCTTGCCGGATGCAGCGAAGTGCCGGGATTGGATAGGGTCACGGGACTGTTCTCCTCCGACACGGGTGAGGGTCCGATCGGCTCGGTTGCTGGAGCTGGCGATCAGACCGCGGGCGGCCCCATAAAGTTCACCGTCGGCGACCGCTACACCTATGACAATCCGGTCGAGCGATGGGAGGTTGTCTCCATACGGGGCGATAGAGTGTATTGGCGCAGCGATCTTGGCGAGCGGCAGATCACCGGGTTCAACCCGCTCCTGCCGCCGCAGGAGTGGTTCGGCCGGACGCGCGGGAAGGGCCGGCGCCTGATTCGCGACACAAAAGGTGCGCTGTTTCCATTGAAGGTCGGCGCGGCATTGGAGTACCGCTCCACCGTCACGACCGATCGCCCCCCCTTTGGATGGGAGCATAAATGGAAATGCGCGGTTACCGGGACGGAGACGGTTAAGACGTTGGGCGGCCCGTTTGAGACCTTTGTTATAAAATGCGGTCACAAACAGCCGAATCTCGTCACCTATCACTATGCGCCGAAGGTCGGGAATTATCTGGTTCGCCGCGTGAAGGACCCCGACGGTGGTCTGGACTCGGTGCGCAGCCTGCTGTCGTTTGAGCGGGCGGACGGTACGGTGGTGCGCCGGTATCGTGCCTGACCGCGCTGCGCAGGCAACCCAACAACAAGCAAGCGCGGCAAAATCATCGCAATCGAAAGCGGTACAGAAGGCGCCGCCAAATTTGGGCAAAGCGCCGGCGGCGAAACCGAAACAGACGCAAACGCCTGTTCCCAAGGCGGAAAATACGGTTTCATCGCCGCCGCGCCTCGCGAAGGCGAAACAGGCGCCGTCGAAACCCGCCACGGCACCGGTTGCAGACACAAAACGGACCATCAACCCGCCATCGGGAACGACCGCGGGCATGACGGTGCCGGATGCCCTCGCTTCCTTGACGCTGTCGGAGCCGAAATTCGGGGGGCGCGCGACACCGCCCACGCCACTGCCGGAAAAAAATGTTGGGAGGGCACCGGCCGCCCGTCCCGCACCGGTTCCGCCCGTAACGCGTAGGCCAGTCCCACCGGCCGCACCGAAACCGGTGACCCGGCCCGCCGCAGCGAAAAGGGCCGCGGTTGCGCCGAGGGGCAGCCGGGTGCCGCCGCCCCCGGTCTTAGGGCCCAGAGCAGCCGCGCCCGGCCGCGGTTTAGCACCTCGCGCCCGGGTTCCGGTGCCGCCGCCGCCCACGCGCGCGACGCCGTCGGTCCCCGCGCCCCAGTCAGCGCGGGTTCCGCCACCGCCCGTTGTTGCCAAACCGTCGGTGCCGGCGCCAAAGCCTACGCGTGTTCCGCCGCCGCCCATTGCGTCCAAGCCTGTCCCAGCGGTTCCGAAGCCGCCAGCCGCCGTCCCGCCGCCTCCGCAATCGTCGGGCGGCAGTGTGGTCCATCTCGCCTCCTACCGCAGCCAGGCCGCGGCACAACAGGGTTGGACGGCTCTAAAAGACAAGCATGGCGACCTTTTAAGCGGATTGGAACCGGAGGTCCGGCAGGAAGGCGGGTATAAGGTCCTTTGACGGTGGCGTCGACCGGGCGGGCCACCGGTTGCCCTGCGGGGTAAAGGTCAGCGGGGGTGT
>JAPPPC010000701.1:0-676 GCA_028817685.1 Rhodospirillaceae bacterium | reverse complement strand
ACCTATTACCGCCTTTATGCCGGACCGGTTTCCCCCACATCGGTTGCGGGGCTGTGCAAAGAATTGAACGGCCGTGGCGCTTTTTGCGCGCCGGCGAGTTAGTGCCGATCCGGTCCCATTTTATCGCGTTTCGCCAAGTTCGAACATGACCAGCAACGTACGCTGTACGCTGTTAAAGTTATCGTCGGACACGAGATAGATTAGCGTTTCGCCATCTTTGCCGCGCCGCGCGGCGATCCCTTCGAAATTGTCGATGGATAAAGGGTCGGACAGGTGGGCTAGCTCTTCCGGGACGACAGTCGCACCGGGCTGAATCGCTTCGGGGCGCAGCCGCGTTAATCGAATGTCCAGCCCGGCAATGAGGCTGAAGCTGCGCTCGACGATGGCGATGTCGCAATTGGGGAGCGTTGTCGCACCGGTCGGGCGCAGCGCGGCTTTCGTCCGGTATCGAAAGGACTGCCAGCCCGATGCGGATTGAACCCAACCGATGACACCCGGCTGCTGATCGAAGGCCTTTTCCGCGAGGATCAGAAGGCGCCCATCGCAGAGACGGGTCATTGCCTCGATGCCGCCATTGTCCGAAAGCCTGTAAAAATCGGTCGGCGTCTTGATTGGTTTGGGAAGACCGAAGGCGACGCCGACGCTAATATCGTATTGACTCAGCCTATGCTGGCTT
>JAPPPC010000069.1 GCA_028817685.1 Rhodospirillaceae bacterium | reverse complement strand
ACGATCAACGCACTGCGGATCAGCCCGTCACCGGTTGTCGCGATCGAAACCGCCTTGCTGTTGGATTTCCCTGCGGTATTAAGGCCCGTTTATGGGGCAGGCATCAATGGGGTCAGTCCCGTGATGCTTGCATAGGGCTCGAGCGTCAATGCCCCCGCCGCTCATTGCGATGGCCCGCATCGAACAAAGCTGGGTGACGTCAGAACAATCTTCAAATTTTAGGAGCTGTCCCCTAATCTGCAGCTCCTTAAGCGGGAGAAACCTGATCGTGATGTAACTTCAAGATTGTTTTCTGCATTGTTTGGCCATGGCCGCGATGGTTCTGTTTTCCGCCGGCCCGGGTACGGCGGCAACCGGCCATGACGACGGTGTCCACACGCAACTGGCCGCACGGACTCCGCCGCCCGCCGGGTTCCGCAAACTAACCAGTCAACAGATTCAACGCCTGGTGATCGCACTGGGCGAAGCCAGCTATCCCGACAGCAACCAAACCATCGGGAACAGCGACTGGACGATCTATTTCAAGCAAAGCCGCCGCGCCGACCGCGGCAAGGTCGATTTCGAAAACGCGACGCTGAGCAATTACGGCACCTGGCATGTCAAACGCGACAAGCTCTGCATCCGCGTCAAAGGCAGCGAAACGCCACAACCGCACCATGGCTGTTTCGCGGTCTATGCACACCCGCAAAAAGGACAGGTCATCGCGTATATGCCGCGGGTCAGGATCTACCGCTATCTGATGGCGGACGGTGTGGCGCCGGCGATCGCCGGCGTGCTGGCCGAGAGCAGTGCGCCGTTTCAGTCTGAGGGATCGCGCGTCGACCGCACCCGTTCAAAACCGGCACCGAAAAAGTCGCCCGTCGTCGCACGATCGACGGCCACCGCCCCTGGGGAGAGGACATTTCCCAACGTCTATACCCCGTTGAAAGGCCCGCAGATCCGTCGTCTTTTCGAAGATTTGGGCGATGCGTCCTATCCTGATGACGGCACAGGACAGTACAGCAGCGATGGCTGGTTCATATCCTTTAAGGGTAACGGAGGATGGGAAGGGGACAATACCGCATCGGGTTTTGATTCTCACGGAACCTGGCGCGTTGACGGCGATAGGGCGTGCGTCAGAGTCAAGAATTCCTATGGATACGGCGCCAGCCACCCCCGCGCAGGTTGCTTTACAATCTTCGTGAATTGGGCGACGGGCAACGTCGCCGCCAAGTTCCCTGGTCGGAAATCCAAACGCTTCATTATGAAAGAGCCGGCATATGGCGACATCGCTCGCCTAAAGCCGCCACCCCTCGCCAAGGTCGCCCGTTAACCGTCGCCGTACGCCGACAGGCCAGATACGGCAAACGCAAAGCCAAATGGGAGCAGGCTTCGCACGCTAACGCCGCTTCGCCTCCCCCACCCGCGTCCCGCGATACAGCGCGCCGCCCGGGGTCGCGATGGATACGCCCATGCCGTCTTCGTCGTCGTGGAATTCGAGGATCGAGGGCCAGACCGACCAGCGGTAGCGGCCGTCGACGCAGAGATGCAGCGCCGCCTTGTAGGGCGGGAATACTTCGCCGCTCGTGTCGTCCTGGCCGTCGGTGTGGAGCACGCCGTCCGCGCAATAAACGTCGAGCGTGTTCTCCGCCGCGAGGAAGCCGAGAATTTTGTAACGGCCCACGAAGCGCTCGGGGTTCTCCGGGCCCGCCTCGGCCGGCTCGGCATGCAGGTAGGGCGGGTGTTCGACCGTGCCGGTTTTCAGGGTGCGGTGGAACAGGATGCAGTCCCAGGCATCGCCGGCGCAGACCGGGTAGTAGCGCAGGTTCGAGCGGTCCGGCCGCTCTGTGTCGAGCCAGTCGCGGACGGGCCCGCTCTCCGGCGCGGCGCGCAGATCGAGCAGGAAACAGTCCGGGCCGACCTTACCGTATGCCGCCTGGTTGCTGTCCGGCCGCGGCAAATCGCCCTTCAGCGACCGCTCGCTCGCCGCACCGATGAGCAAAGTGTCGTCGCGCCCGAAGCGGCTCGTGTAGTACGATCCCATGGACGTCGCCTTGTTTTCGCGCACCGGGTGCATCTGTAGATGCGTGTTGTGCGCGCCGATGACGATGCCGGCATCGGCCCCTTCCCGTTCGCGGATCCAGTCCAGCGATTGGGCCATCGAGACGTCGCGGACATTCCAGTAC
>JAPPPC010000289.1 GCA_028817685.1 Rhodospirillaceae bacterium | reverse complement strand
GGCGCTTCCGAAAGGCGTCAACCCCAAACGCATAGGCCTTCCGCTAAGCGCTTACAATTCTTCGTCTGGCCGACGGAGAACAGCGATGCGGGTTATTCGGTCGATGTGGATAGTTTCCAGGGCCGGACCTGGTTCAAGGACGAGGTTGACTGGAAGGCCATCATCATCGAAGACCTGAAAAAGGAACTCGCAAAATCCTGACGGATTAGTTGTCGCGGTTGGCACAGAGGGTTCGTGCGATCGTCTCGCCGGCGAGCCGGTGGCCGGTCTCGTTCCAATGGCCCGTACCGAGCCGCGTATTCTCGAAACCGTGTAAATAGGCCTTATGTTGGTCGGCATAGGCCCGTAGCGGCTCGACCAGGCTGATCGCGGGTATCCCGGCGCCCTGCGCGAGCGCTGCAACGCGCTGGTCGGGATAGTCGAGCCCGTCGACCCCCAACGCCTTGGCGAAACCGCGGCGCACGGCACTGTCGGGATAGACTTGCGCCGGTGCGGTCAGGTTCACGATCTTGAATTCGCTGCCTGCAGAGACCGTCTCGTCGCGCATCTTGCGCAGGAGCGCTTCCGTTGTGGCCCAGGCGTTTCGCCATGCAGCCGTTTCCGGCGCTTTGAAGATCGCGTAGTCGGCGCTCTCCGGATTGAAGACCGTTGCGCTGGGTTTCGCGTCGCTCCGCGTCGCGTTGCGTGTGCGGGTGTAGAATTCGCGGAAGAGTTGGAACAGGCGCGAGGCGTTGATGATCGCGTTGACCGTGCCGCGCCAGAATTTCTTCAACTGAAATCGCGTGGTCTGCGTGTTGCTGTCGTCCAACGAAAGCTGCCCGTCTTTGAGGACGAAATAGACCCTGTCCTCGTGGCCGTCGAGGGCGCGTTCGTTGTTCCAGACGTCATTGCCGGTAAAGAAGGCGAGCAGCACCAGGTCCGGGCTGTACTTCAGCACATTGTGCCGCAGGGTCAGGAGTTGCTGTGCAGTGCCATACCCGGAAACGCTGAAATTCATCACGTCGACAGGGCCGCCGCGGCAGGCCGCGAGCCTGTCTTCCAGGATCGACCAATAGGTTTTCTCGCGCGGGACGGCCAGCGCCTCGCTCATCGAGTCGCCAAGGATGGCGATCCGATAGGCGCCAGCGGGCTTCTCCAACGGATGGTCGCGGTCCCGGAAACCCTCGCGGTTGTTTTCGATCAGGGCCTCGCCTTCGGTCATCCAAACGCCGGAGAGGCCCGGCTGCGGAGACCAACCTCGCAAGGTCTCCAGACGATGAAAAATGGGGTAGGCGATGCCAATCGCGCGCAAGCTGATTTCCGCCAGCAGTCCGGCGAACAGGATACTGGCGGCGATCAGCACGATTTCGCGGCGCCCTGGCATCAGGCTATCCCGGTTTCTTCCTTGAACCGCGCGATCCACTCCGCGTTGATCGTGTCGGCCTGCCGCTCAAGGAGAGGCACATTTACAGATGTGACCGGCTCGTGCGGCACGTTCGCCTGCGCGATGATCTGTGCCGCGATGCCGGCCGGGTCGGCAGCGAGTGCGTCGTAATCGACCATGACCGGCGTGACATTGTGCTGTTCGAAGAAAGCCTTCCAGCCACGGCGTTGCTGATCTAGGTGATTGGCGCTCCAGCGAATGAGATCGGCGTTGTAGGCAGGTTCCGCCCTCCTATTTTTGTTCAGCGAGTCCCATTGGCCGGTCTGCAGCGCGCGGGCGTGCGAAACGGCTTGCGCCAGATGATCGCGACGCTCGATGGCGATGACTTGCATCTGGTTCAGCCGATTGAGCATTCCCGTTAGCGCCATGAACTGGATATGATCGTAGTGGGCCTTGAAGCCGAAGACGCCGTTTGCCGTGGTCCGGTGCGGCATCAGCTTCAGCATATACTCTTCGATCGTGTCCGGCCGGAACCGCGCGACGAGGCGCAGGAAGGTGCTGTAGAAGCCGAAATATTCCGCCGGCGCACCCATGATGCCGCTGTTCCAGAGATGCTGCGACAGCAAAGTGCCGCCGGAACGCGGGGTCGAAGCGATCATATAATAACGAGTTGGGACGGTGCTCTCCGCAAAATCGTAAGCCTCGTCCTCGAAGCCGGACGGGATCTTGTAGGGTTCGGGCGACATCGGGCGTCAATTACAGCGTTTTGAGGGGGGAGGAAAGGGTATCTTTACGTAATTGTAACAACTGTT
>JAPPPC010000438.1 GCA_028817685.1 Rhodospirillaceae bacterium | reverse complement strand
CGGGCGCGGCGCGACGGCAACGAATACGTGATCAATGGCGAGAAGTGCTACATCACCAATGCGCCGGACGCCGACGTCTTCGTCGTCATGGCGCGCACCGGCGAGGCGGATTCCGGCAACAGAGGGATTTCCGCCTTCATCGTCGAGGCCGACACGCCGGGGCTCAGCACCGGCCGGCACGACCGCAAGATGGGGCAGCACGCCTCGCACACCAGCAACGTCTTCTTCGACGAGTGCCGCATTCCGGCTTCCGCCCTCCTGGGCCCGGAAGAGGGGCAGGGTTTCAAGACCGCCATGGCCGGGATCAATGCGGCGCGCATGCATGTCGCCGCGACCTGCGTCGGCCAGGCGACCCGGCTGATCGAGGAAGCGCTCGCCTATGCGCTGCAGCGCGTCCAGTTCAACCAGCCGATCGCCGAATTCCAATCCGTCCAGAACATGCTGGCGGACAGTCAGGCGGAGAACCTGGCCGCTCGCTCGATGATCCTGGAGACGGCGCGACGGCTCGATGCCGGCGAGCTGGCGCTCGGCGACATGTCTTCCTGCAAACTCTTCGCGACCGAAATGGTCTGCCGCGTCGCTGACCGCGCGGTGCAGATCCTCGGCGGCGCCGGCTATATGGACGAGAATATCGTCTCGCGCATGTATCGCGACGTGCGGCTGTTCCGGATATTCGAAGGCACCTCGCAGATCCACCAGGGGATCATCGCAAAGGAGATGATCAAGCAGGCGCGCGGCTGACGCGGACGCCGATCAAGCGATTTCGAACGCGGCGTCTTCCTCTTCGACGACCGGTTCCGCTTCCGCGACAGGATCGTCGTCTTCATCCACGCAATCGACGCACTCGAACATCGATTCCAAGCCCTGACTTGCCTGCTTGGCCGCTTGGATGGAGCGGATGTTCTCGACCAGGATGCGCAAGACGCCGCTCAGGAACGGGTCGAGATCGTTCAGTTTCTTCTGAAACACCGCGCTGGTGATGACGATGCACACGCAGGTATCGGCGACGACCGCCGAGGCCATGCGCGGCTCGTCGTCGATGAGGGCCATTTCGCCGAAGATGCCGCCCGGTCCGACCGTGCCGACGGTGACGTCTTTGCCGTCGATCTCCTTGACGATATCGACGCTGCCGCTTTGCACGATGTAGGCGCGGCTGCCGCCGTCTCCATCACGGAAGATCTTCTCCCCGACCGGAAACACCTTACGGTCGAGGACCTGCAATCCTCTGGCTTGAACGCCGTTGCCGTTCACAACCACCTCGCGATATCAGTTCGCGAAAAAGTTACAAAAGCAGCGTTAATTCTTTCTTAAAGGCGGTGTTTGAGCCAAATACACTTCTATCGGTCTGTGTCCTGGATCAGCAGCCAATCCACGGCCACCGCCCCATCGGGGCCGGCCAGCACCGGATTGAGGTCGAGTTCGGCGACCTGTTGCGCGGCGGCCGCGCCGAAGCGGGAGACGGCGGCGATCAGCTCGGTCAGCGCATCCATGTCGACCGGCGGCGCGCCGCGCACCCCGTCGAGCATCGCCGCCCCCTGCAGGCTGCGCAGCATATCCGCCGCCTGCGTCGGCGTGACCGGGGCCTTGCGGAACACGACATCGCGCAGCACCTCGACGAACACGCCGCCCAAACCGACCATGATGACCATGCCGAACACGGGATCGCGTTTCAGCCCCACGACGAGCTCCAGCGTGCCCTGCGCCATCTCCTGGACGATCACGCCGTCGATGGCGGCGCTGGCATCGAAGCGTTTGGCATTGCCGGTGATCTCGTCGAAGGCGCTGCGCACCGCCGCCTCGTCGGCGAGGCCGAGCAGCACGCCGCCCGCCTCCGTCTTGTGCGGCAGGTCGGCCGACTCGATCTTCATCGCGACCGGGTAGCCGATCGCCGCCGCCGCGGTGCAGGCCTCGTCCGCCGTCCGGCAGAGGGCGTGGCGGGTCAATGGCACTTCGGCGCCGATCAGGGCCTTCGCCGCCGCGACCGTCGGCACGACGCCGGTGGCGCCGGGCAAATCGACGCTGGGCAGCGCAGGGGTTTGCCGGATCACCTTTTCCGCGCGCCAGGAATCGCGCGCCTCGCGATACTGGACCAGGCCGACCACCGCCTCGATCGCCGGGTCGGCGCCGCGCATCACCGCCACGCCGATCTCGCCCAAGCGCTGCAGCGCCGTGTCCGAGGCCGCCACCCAGCAGACGATGAAGGGTTTCTGCGCCGTCATCTTGATCTGGGTGAACAGGTCGATCAGCAGATCCGTATAGCCTTCCATCAGCTGCAGCCACACGACGGCGATATCGACCGACGGGTCTTCGAGCACCGCGTTGACGCTGTTCAGCAGGATTTCCGGCTCGGCCAGGAATTGCCCGGTGATATCGACCGGGTTTCCCGTCGCGCCGAAGGCCGGGATCGCGTCCTTCAGCGCCGCCGTCGTGTCCGCCGAAAGCTGCGGCACCGCGAGGCCGAGCTCCTCCGCCCGGTCGGCCATCAGGACCCCGGCGCCGCCGGACTGCGTCACGATGCCGACGCCGCGCCCGGCGGGCAGATCGGTGTAGGCCAGCGCCTGCACCAAATCGAGCATGTGCTCCTCATTGCGGCCGCGCAGGATGCCGAGCTGGCGCACGACCCCGTCGAAGATCGCGTCCTCGCCGGCCAGCGATCCGGTGTGCGAGGCCGCCGCGCGCGCGCCGGCGCCGTAGCGGCCGACCTTGGTCAGCACCAGCGGCTTTTCCTGGGTCATCGCCTTCTCGGCCAGCGCGACGAGGCCCTCGCCATCCTTCAGGCCCTCGATATAGCCGGCGCCGACGGCGATACGGGGATCGTCGAGCACCGCCGACATGCCGGACACGAAATCCACATCCGCCTCGTTCCCCGTATTGACGAACAGGCCGAAGCCCATATGCCGGTTGCGGGCGAGCGCGTTGATCGCGGTGCCGAAGGCGCCCGACTGCGTCACAAAGGCGACGGGGCCGGCCGGCGTTTCCGCGTCGGCATACTGACTGAAGGTCGCCATCGCCCCTTCGAACGCGTTGATCAAACCCAGACAGTTCGGGCCGCAAATCCGCACGCCGCCTTCGCGCGCCGCCGCCGCGACCTCCGCTTCGAGCGCTTTGCCCTCCGCGCCCATCTCGCCGAAGCCGGAGCTGAAAATGACCGCGCTAGCGACCTTCGCCTCGCCGAGCTGCCGGACCGTATCCAGAACGAATTTCGCCGGCACCGCAACGACGGCCAGATCCGCCGGTTCCGGCAGTTCGAGCACCGTCGGGTAACATTTGATCCCGGCGATCTCGTCATATTTCGGATTCACCGGATAGATCGCGCCCGCATAGCCCTTGTCGAGCAGGAACTTCATCGGCCGGCCATTCAGCTTGTTGAAGTCCGAAGAGACCCCGACGATGGCGATCGATCTCGGGCTCAGCATGCGTTGCAGCGCGTCGCTCACACTCTGTCTCCTGAATTTAGGGGCGGACGCCGGCGCGGGGCTTCAGACCCTGATCGGTTTTCAAGCGGCCCTGTGCCGCGTTGATGAAGCGGCACAGATAGGCGCGGGTCTCGCGCGGGTCGATGATGTCCTCGACACCGAAGGCCTCCGCGGTGCGGAAGGGCGAGCCGTATTCGCGCAGTTCCGCTTCCAGCTCCGCCTCGCGCGCCTTCGGATCGGCGGCCTGTTCGATCTCGCGCCGATAGGCGACGGCGACGCCGCCTTCCACCGGCAGCGACCCCCATTCCGCCGACGGCCAGGCGAGCCGCAGATTGAGCCCCGCCTGATGACAGGTCGCCATACCGGCCATGCCATAGCATTTGCGGATGACGACGGTGACCACGGGCACGCTCGCCTGCGAGGCGACATAGACCGCCCGCATGCCGGCGCGCAGCACGCCCGCGCGCTCCGCCTGTTCGCCGACCATGAAGCCCGGCACATCGACCAGGAAAATCAGCGGAATGTGGAACGTGTCGCACAGCTCGATGAAGTGGCATTGCTTGTTGGACTCGCCGACATCCATCGCGCCGCCATAGACCATGGGATTATTGGCCACCACCCCGACGACATGTCCGTCCAGGCGCGCCAAGCTCGTGATCAAGGCCTTGCCGTAATCCGGCTGAATCTCGAAGGCCGAACCCTGGTCGAAAATCAGCTCGATGATCTGCCGCATATTGTAGGGGCGCCGGCGTTCCTCCGGCACGATGTTGAGCAGCTTTTCCTCGATCCGGTCCGCCGCATCCCCCATCGTCTGGCGCGGCGGCAACTCATGCACGTTCTGCGGCATATAGCTGAGATAACGCCGGATCATCTCGAAACAGGTCGCCTCGTCCGGCGCGGCATTGTCGATCGTGCCGGCCGCACCCACCGCCACCGGCACGCCGCCGAGATCTTCCTTGGTGATCTCCTGGCCGAGCGACCGATGCACCACCGGTGGGCCGGCGGCGAAGACCTGGCTGGTCTTCTCCACCATCACCGACCAGTGCGACAGGATCGCGCGGCCCGCCGGGCCGCCCGCCGCCGAGCCGAGCACGGCGGACACCACGGGCACCTCCGCCAACAACGTGACCGAGCGGTCGAAACTGTCGATGCCCGGGAACACCGCATGGCCGCGCCGCTTCGACGAGGTGACGGACCCGCCCGCGCCGTCGATCAGATTGACCAGTGGAATCTTGTATTCATAGGCAAGGTCCTCGCTGAACCCACCCTGGCCGCCCTTGCGCTTGTCGAGGCTGGCGGTCGTGCCGCCGCGGACGGTGAAATCCTCGCCACCAACCGCGACCGGCCGCCCATCAATATTGGCCAGCCCGCAAACATAAGGCGCCGGCGTCGCATCGACCGCGACGCCGTTCTCATAGGTCACCGCACCGGTCAGACCGCCGACTTCCTGAAACGAATTTTCGTCGACCAGCCCAGCGATGCGTTCGCGGACGGTCAGGCGCCCCGCATCATGCTGACGCGCGACGTTGCGCGCGCCGCCCTGTGCCGCGGCCCATTCGCGGCGGCGACGGATTTCCTCGACCGATTTTTCCCAGGCCATAGGCCCCTGCCTACGGTTGCGTTCGACGCGCTAGGTATCGAGGACGACGACGACCTGACCTTCGGCGACGGGTTCCGCCTCTTCGACCTGGAATTCGGCAATCGTGCCGTCATCCGTCGCCAGAACCGGGATTTCCATCTTCATCGACTCGATGATCATCAGAACGTCGCCCTCGGCCACCTTGTCACCGACCTTCGTCTCGATCTTCCAGACGGTCCCGGTGACCTCCGACTCAACTTCCTCGCGCGCCATATGTCTCTCCTCGTATCGGCTTGATTTGGACGTTAATCAATAGCTTGTGGGCCAATTGTGCAAGCGGTGCTGCCCCAGCCCGCCGGTGCGGCGGTTGCGGTGGACCTCCAGCATACGAACCAGCCAGGCCCGCGTCTCCTCCGGCGGGATGACCTGCTGCACCGCATAGGTCGCCGCTAAGTCCCAGACGCTGTTGTCTTTTTGGAAGGCTTCGAACTCGCGCTCAAAGCGCTCCGGGTCGGTATCTTCGAGGCGCGAGCCTTCCGAGCCATGCACGACGTTCACGGCGAAGGTCGGATCCATAAAGCTGACCTCGGCCGTCAGCCAGGCAGCCACATCGGCGGCATTCTGCCCGCCCGCCATGTTGATATAGGCCTGTCCGTAATTCTTGCGCAGCATCACGGTGAGTTTCGGCACCGTGACGAGCTGCAGCGCGTTCATGAAATTGATGATCTTCCCGGGCGCCTTCTGGCGCTCCGCTTCCAGCCCGATGACGAAGCCCGGATTGTCGACGAAGAAGGCCAGCGGGATGTTGTACGAATCGCACAGCACCATGAAGCTGGTGATCTTGTCGCAGGCCATCGCGTCCATCGCGCCCGCTTTCGACAGGGGGTTGTTGGCGACGAAGCCGACCACCTGTCCGTTGAGGCGGCCCAGCGCGGTGACCGCGGTCCGGCCGAAACGGGGCTTGAGCTCGAAATAGCTATCCTTGTCGACGACCGCGCGCACCACCTTGCGCATGTCGTAGACCTGCGTGCGGCTTTCCGGCACCAGCGAGGCGACGTCCCGCGCATCGTCGTCGGACCCTTGCGGCGCGGCCACCACGGGCGGCGTCTCGCCATTGTGGCTCGGCATGTAGGACAGGAACCGCTTGATCGCGTCGATCGCCTCTTCGTCCGTGTCCACCGCCATGTCGATCAAGCCGGTCACGTCGGAATGCAGTCGCCAGCCGCCCAGCTCCTCCGGATCGACCTTCTCGCCGATCGCCATCGACACCAGCCGTTCGCTCGACACAGCCATCACCGCCCCTTTGCGCATGACGTTGAAGTCGGACATGCAGCCATACCAAGTCGCCGAGCCGTAGCTCATGCCCAGGATCGCCGACGCCCAGGGACATTCGCGCAGCCGAGCATATTGGTTCGGGTTGCCGCCCAGCAGCGTGCCCATGCCGATCCCGCCCATATTGTCCGGGATGCGCGCGCCGGAGGATTCGCCGAGATAGACCATCGGAATGCCGCGCTCCTTCGAGGTGCGCTGCATCTGCGAGATCTTCTTCATGTTCGTCCCGGCGGAGGACGCGCCCTTCACCGTGAAGTCGTTCACGACGATGGCGGCTTCCCGTCCCTCGATGCGGCCATAGCCGGCGATCTTGCCATCCGCCGGCGTCTTGTCCTGGTCGCCCGGATAGAGCGAGGTGGCAAACAGGCCGGATTCGATGAAGGTGCCGCGGTCGAGCAGATAGTCGATGCGTTCGCGCGCGTTCAGAACACCGGCGTTGCGGCGGCGCTCGATCTTCGCTTCACCGCCCATGGCCAGCGCCTTCTCGCGGCGCGCTTCAAACTGTTCGCGAAGCTCGTCGAACGCCATCGCGTGTCCCACCCTTTATGTTGCGTACGCGCCGATAACGGCCACGCGGCGGAACTGTGTTGCCCCGTCCCCGCCTTGTCAATCGGGCGTCCTGTCGCGACGAAATGCCTCGCTTCTATTGTCAGGACGGGCGCGGAAGATAACAATGCCGCGCCGTTTGATTCGAATTCCGGAAATTCAGCACCGACAAGGGGGGGTGCATCCATCATGGCCACCGATCTGTACAAGAGTCTGAAACCGCTTTTCCGTCCCAAATCGATCGCCATTTTGGGCGCATCCGAACAGCCCGGCCGCATCGGCGGCCGCCCGGTCCAGCTGCTCAAGGATTTCGGATTCAAGGGCAACATCTATCCGGTCAACCCGAACCGCGAGACCGTACAGGGCCTGCAAGCCTACCCGTCGATCGACGCCATCAAGGGCGGTGTCGACCAGGCCATCATGGCGGTCCCGGCGAAGATCGCCCTGGATGTCGCCGAGCAATGCGCGGCGAAGGGCGTGAAGTCCATCGTCGCCTTCACCTCCGGCTTCGCGGAGATGAGCAGCGAGGGTGA
Source organism: Rhodospirillaceae bacterium (assembly GCA_028817685.1). Classification (GTDB taxonomy): domain Bacteria; phylum Pseudomonadota; class Alphaproteobacteria; order UBA8366. Next base: position 1,968 of record JAPPPC010000438.1, on the reverse strand, counting down.
CGCCGCTCAGCAGCGCCTGTCGGAAATCGCCAAGGAATCCGGCATGCGGATCCTCGGCCCGAACTGCCTCGGCATCTTCAGCGGCCCGGACTGCGCCTGGTCCACCTTCTCCTCGTCGATCCTGCATGGCCGGCCGAAGGAAGGCCGCATGGGCGTCGTCAGCCAGAGCGGCGCCTTCGGCGCACATTTCTTCGTCCTGCTGCGCGAGCGCGGCCTCGGTTTCAATTACTGGGCCACGACCGGCAATGAGTGCGACGTCGAGTTTGCCGACTGCGTACGTTTCATGGCGGAAGACGACAGCACCGACGTGATCCTGGGCTACATGGAAGGCTGCCGCGACGTGGACAAGCTCTACGACGCGTTCGAGTTCGCCCACTCCAAGGGCAAGCCGATCGTGATGATGAAGGTCGGCAATTCGGAGATCGGCGCCCATGCCGCCGCGTCGCATACCGCCTCCCTCGCCGGTTCGAATGAGGTTTACGATTCCGTCTTCAAGCGGTTCAACGTCTACCGTGCCCGCACAGCCCGCGAGCTGGTCGATATCGGCTATGCCTGTTCCTTCGGCCAGTATCCGAAGGGCGACCGGTTGGGCATCGTCACGGTGTCCGGCGGCGCCGGCGTGCTGATGGCGGATGCCGCGGCCGATGTGGATTTCAACGTCGCGCCCATGCCGCAAAAGACGCAGAAGATGCTGAAGGAACTGATCCCCTTCGCCGGCACGCGCAACCCGGTCGACACGACCGCGATGTTCTATAACGACTGGTCGCTGTTGACGAAGAACTTCGACGCGATGCTGACCGATGGCAATTACGATTCCATCGCCTCCTTCTTCACCAGCTTCGCCTTCTCCGACGATCTGACCGACAGTTTGATGGAAGCGATCCGGCCGATCCGCAAGAAGTTCCCGGACCGGCCGATGGCGCTGTCGATCTTCGGCAATGCGCACAACATCCAGAAGCTGGAGAAGGAAGGTATTCTGGCCTTCGAGGATCCGGCGGAAACGATCTGGGCGTTGAACGCCTTGGCGAGTCTGCATGCCGGGTTCAAAAAGAAAATCCCGGCGCGGCCGAAAATTCCCGCCGCGACCCCGAAGGTGCCGACCAAGGCGCTGCACGAGTACGAAGCCAAGCGGCTGATGAAAAAGGCCGGTATCCCGACCGGCCGCGAAAGCCTGGTCAAATCGCCGGCCGACGCGGCGAAGGCGGCGGCGCGGATCGGCTTCCCGGTGGTGATGAAGATCGTCTCGCCCGACATCCTGCACAAGACGGAAATCGGCGGCGTGGTCCTGAACCTCAACTCGCAGAGCGCCGTCCGCAAGGCCTTCAACGACATCATGGCCAATGCCAAGAAAGCCGAACCCGATGCCCGCATCGACGGCGTTCTGGTAGCCAAGATGATCGGCGGCGGCGTCGAGACGATCCTCGGCACCTTCCGCGATCCCGCCTTCGGTCCGGTCGTGATGTTCGGTCTCGGCGGCATCTTCGCCGAGGCGCTGAAGGACGTGACCTTCCGCGTCGCCCCGTTCGGCGTGAAGGAAGCGACGGAGATGATCCGCGAGATCAAGGGCTACACGATCCTGCAGGGCGCGCGCGGCGCCCCGCCGGCGGACGTGCCGGCGCTTGCCAAGGCGCTGTCCAACCTGTCGATCTTGGCCGCGGCGAACGCGGACACGCTGGAAAGCGTCGACGTCAACCCGTTCGTGGTGCACCCGAAGGGCAAGGGCGCCGTCGCGCTGGACGCCCTGATCGTTCCGGTTAAAAGCTAGTCGGGCCGAAGTCCTACTCGGCGGGCGCGGTGGCCGGTGTGGCCGCCGGGTCCGTCTTGGCCGGCAGCAGCATCGCGCCCAACACGATGAAGCACGCGCCGATGGCCAGCACCAGCACGACGGTTTCGAAACCGCCGCCGTCGGCCAGTATGGTGCGCGCCGTGATCAGCGACAGCGCGCCGACGCCGAGATTGAGCAGGAAC
>JAPPPC010000579.1 GCA_028817685.1 Rhodospirillaceae bacterium | reverse complement strand
AAATCCTCCCTTATGAAAACACCTCAGGGTGTCCCAGGGGCGCTGATGTCAGACATCAATCAACGTCTCTGCAGCCCGACAATGTTGTTTCGCTTGGGAATGACCTGAAGATCCGCAATGACCGCCCGATGATCGGAAGCGATCTTCTGACCAGTATGCCAGCCACCGACCCGCATTTTCTTAACGAAAATGTGGTCGATCATGATCCCGCCTAGAAACCCGGTTCGCCAAGTAGGCGCGGGCAGCCGGCCTTGGGCTGCGTTCTTAAAGTTGGAGCCGGACAGCAATGTGCGATAGCTGTAGGACCAGGGTGTGTCGTTCCAATCGCCGAGCATGATGATCGGACCCTCGCGGTCGGACATGCTGTCGAAGATGTGTCGGCTTTGCCGGTGATTGCTGAACGCCGCAGTTTCTCCAACCGGCGGTACCGTATGTACGCCAAGAATACGCAGGAGATTTCCGTCATTGTCGCGCGTCGTCGCGACGATGTAGGGCAGGCGGTAAGCCCCCCATTCTTCGATGCGCTGGCCGACGAAGGGCGTTTTGCTGTAGAGCACCATACCGAACGCATGTTGTCTCGGGGCGGCAATCTTGTACGGATACGCTCTCTCGATCTTGGCGAGGTGGCGCATCCATGATCGGTTCACCTCCATGATCAGAAGCAAATCGGGATTCTCGCGCTCGATGTCGTGGATTACCGCATCGTATTGTCGGTTCCCGATATTAACTTTGACCGCCATGACACGAAGGGTGGGGGGACCGTTTGCCTGTTTGACAGTGGGCGGTGGTGCAAAGGAAAAAGCGGCGATCGGGTAGGCATTGAGCCCGAAGGCGACCGTGGCCAAGACGATATACCGTTTCGCGATGGACTCTTTGGCGACTGTTGCGAGGCCGGCCGCAAGCAGGACGGCCGAAAGCGCACACCACTGAACGCGCCCATGCGCCAGGTAGTCGAAACGCCAATGGATGCCGCCCAGGTAACTCAGAACCGTGGCACATAGGGTGAGGCAGATGGCGAGGGCGAGCAACTTATGCGTCGCCCGGATGAGACGCTCCATGACCGGCATGGGGCGCTAAGTTGCAACCGGATTGTGGGCGAAGTAAGGCGGTCTGACCCGCGGCCGCCCCGTTAGTAGGATTTTGGCAAGCCGAGCGCGCGCTCTGCGATATGACACAGGATTAGCTGCGGGCTGACCGGAGCAAGCCGATGAATCATGCATTCGCGGAAGTAGCGCTCTACGTGAAATTCCTTCGCATAGCCCATGCCGCCCATTGTCATGACCGCGTTGGTGCAGGCTTTGAATGTGGCCTCACCGGCGAGGTACTTTGCCGCGTTGGCCTCAATGCCGCATTCCTGGCCAGCGTCGTACAGATTGGCCGCCTGGAACGCCATAAGATTGGCGGCTTCCAACTCCGCATAGGATTCCGCCAATGGGTGCTGGACCGCTTGGTTCATGCCGATCGGCCGGTCGAAGACGACCCGCTCTTTGGCGTAATCGGCGGCATGGCGCAGAGCGCAGCGACCCAGACCGACCATGGACGCGCCGATCAGAACGCGTTCCGCATTCAGCCCGTGCAGTAGATAGCGGAAGCCTTTGCCTTCCTCACCGATCAAATTCTCCTTCGGCACCGGCAGGCCGTCGATGAACATCTGGTTCGAGTCGACGCTTTTGCGGCCCATCTTGTCGATCGGCCGGATCTCCACATAGTCGCGATCGAGATCGGTGTAAAACAGGGACAGACCGTCGATCGGCTTCTCGGTTTCCTCGATCCGCTTGGTGCGCGCGATCAGCAGCATCTTGTTGGACTGCAGGGCTGTCGAGGTCCAAAGCTTCTCGCCCTTGACCACATAGTGGTCGCCCTTGTCCTCCGCGTAGGTGCGAAGACGGGTCGTATCCAAGCCCGTGTTCGGTTCGGTCACCGCGAAACAGGCGACATCGTCACGCCGAATGACCGGTGGCAGCCACTTCTGCTTCTGCTCGTCGGTACCGAAGACAACGACCGGATTGAGGCCGAATATACCGATCACCATCGCGGCGAAGCCCGCATTACCGCACCCGGACTCCGTGATCACCTGCGCCATCACCGCGGCTTCGGTAAAACCCAGACCGCTGCCGCCATATTCTTCCGGCATGGCGATCCCGGCCCAGCCATCGTCCGCCATCGCCTGGCAGAAATCCT
>JAPPPC010000329.1 GCA_028817685.1 Rhodospirillaceae bacterium | reverse complement strand
TTCGTACTCTGTTCGATGCGCTCGCAGGTGTTAAGCCGCTACTACGTGCAGGTCCCGGCGGCAGCGGACATCGCGGACTGGCCCGACGACCGGTTCTGGGACGAGTTGCGCGCCCGCCTGCCGGCCTCCGTCGCCGACGTCCTGGAGACGGGGCCGTCGATCGAGAAGTCCATCGCGCCCCTGCGCAGCTATGTCGCCGAACCGCTCAACCATGGGCGCCTGTTCCTGGCCGGGGATGCCGGCCACATCGTGCCGCCGACCGGTGCGAAGGGGCTGAACCTCGCGGCGTCGGACGTGCACTATTTGTCCGAGGGGCTGATCGGCTATTACCGGACGGGCGACGAGACCGGCCTGAAGAGTTACTCCGAGCGTGCCCTGCGTCGTATTTGGAAGGCCGAGCGGTTTTCCTGGTGGATGACGATGCTGATGCACCGCTTTCCGGAGGAGGGCGGTTTCGGCATCAAGGTGCAGCAGGCCGAACTCGACTATCTAACCGGATCGACCGCCGCGAAGACCGCGATGGCGGAGAATTATGTTGGGCTGCCGTACTGAGGCGGCGCCATGAGTGCCGATCGGCTGCGGCGCGCGCCCGACATCGCGGGCGATCTACCGGAGGATATCCGCCGCACCATCGATCAGATCGTGGTCGACCGTTGCGGCGACGATCCCGGCGCCTTCATGCGCACCGAGGCCGTGTCAGGGCATGTGGCGCCGGCGATGGCCTATCGCGTGACACCGGAGGGGTTGGTTCCAGCCGCGGTTGAAAGCGAAGAAGCCGTCGCTGCCGATCCCGGCACACCGCCGCCGCATGTGCGGGTGCGCGGCCACTGGAACCGGACGGAAACCGTCGCGGCCGGCGACGCCAATATCTTCGGCGGGCTTGGCACCTTGACCCTGCCGGACCCGGACCTGACCATCCCCGAAGCGCCGCCGACCGCGTCGGCGCTCGGCTTCTACGGCGCGCGGCTGCTGCGGGTCGGCGATGCGGTGCGGTTCGAAACGGACCGCAATTTGGCCATCACCCACACGAATTTCGGCCCCGCCTACGCGGCGAATTTCCTGCAGGTGGCGGACAAGGGCGGCGGCGCCTTCGTCGAACATCACGACTTTCCGCATCTGCACATGCCGCTCGAACCATCGGCGCACGGCCACTTTCTGCTCGGCCGCCAGGACGGCGACGACTATCTGCTGTCCGCCTTCCCGATCCCGCCCAACACCGCGCTCTATACCCCGCCCGGCGCCCTGCACGCCGACCCGTTCCTCGTTGGCCGATATCTGGTCGTTTATGGGGTGACGGAGACTTACTCGACGGTGGTGTTCCGCACCGGCGAGGGCGGGATGGTGGCGACGCGGATCGGGGCTGGCTGACCTGTAACGAAAGTCACTACTCCGCCAAGAACGCCTTTACCTCTTTCAGGAAGCCGTCGAGCTGGTCGTGATGGACCCAGTGGCCGGCGTCGGCGAAGTTGGCGCAGCGGGCGTTTTGAAAATGGTCGAAGCGGCCGTCCTCTTCCGGGTCGCTGGCCCAACTGTCGAGGCCACGCACCAGCAAGGTTGGGCAGGTGATGTTCGACCACAGCTCCGCACCTTCGCCGGGGCCCATGCCGAAGGGTGGGGTGGCGCGGGTGTAGTTGTCGAACTTCCAACTATAGGTGCCGTCTTCGTTCTGGTTGGCGCCATGCACGGTCAGGTGGCGCGCCTGTTCCGGCGTCAGATGTGGGTTCTCGTCCTGCATGCGCTGGAACGCTTCCTCCAGCGAGGGGTATTTGCGCGGCGTGCGCGACGACAGCTTGCGCAGCCCGTCGACCCATTCGGTCACCCGCTGCTGGGTTGAGCGTCCGGCGCGCTTGGCGACCACGTCCGGCGGCCAGCCGAGCCCCTCGATGGCGACCAGCTTGACGACATTTTCCGGATACGCGCCGGTGTAGCGCAGGCTGATCGCCCCGCCCAGTGAATGGCCGATGATGGTGACCGGCGTCAGATGCTGCTGATGCAGCAATTGCGCGATGTCATAGACATATTCCGAGATCGAATAGCTGCCGCCGATCATCCATTGCGAGTCGCCATGGCCGCGCAAATCGGGCGCGATGATGTGGTACTCGTCGCGCAGCGCCTCGGCGACCCAGTCCCAGTTGCGGCAATGGTCGCGCCCGCCATGCACCAGCAGCAGCGGCGGCGCGT
>JAPPPC010000837.1 GCA_028817685.1 Rhodospirillaceae bacterium | reverse complement strand
ACCCTGGGGTACATTGAAGCGGCCGCCCTGGCCGCCACCGGCCTGACGGCGCAAATTTCAATTGAGGACACGCGCGAAATTGAAGCCGGGGAAACGATCCTGATCCAAGGCGGCGCCGGCGGCGTTGCTGGGTGCGCCATCCAACTGGCAAAGCAGATCGGCGCCCATGTCATCACAACGGCGAGTGCGACGAACCACGATTACCTTCGCGCCCTCGGGGCAGACGACTGTATCGACCACACCACGCAGGATTTCACCGAGTTGGTCTCCAACTGCGATGCCGTGTTCGAGACCGTGGGCGGCGAGGTGGACATGCGCTCCTTCGAAGTCCTGAAGCCGGGCGGACGCATCGCCTTCATCGCTTCGGGACCGGACGCTCCGAAGGCGCCCCGTGACGATGTTCGGTCGCTGCGCCCCGCCGTCAATCGCGACCGCCCCCATTTGGAGCGTATCGTCGACCTGGTGTCGACAGGCGCCATCCGCGTGCCCGAGATAGCCACCTTCCGCCTTTTTGAGGCCGCCGAAGCCCACCGTATCAGCGAATCCCGTCACCTGCGCGGCAAGCTGGTTTTCGAGGTTCGTTAGAGCGCCATCGGGCCGGATCGGGCTGCCTTCGTTTCGGTCTTGTCATTTGAGATCCCCGGAGACGGACCAACCGCAAAGGTGGTACGGTCGGCACATCCAACACAAGGGAAGCTTGTCGATGAGTGCTGCCAGACTGGATCATGCGGTTGTCTATATCGGCCGCCGGATGGAAGACGCGCATGCAATATTTTCCGCGCTCGGATTTTCACTGACGCCGCGCGGGTATCAGTCGCTCGGATCGATCAATCACCTGGCGATGTTCGGAACCGATTATTTGGAAATTGTCGGGTTGCCATCGGACGGTACCGGGTCGCGTCCGGACCTCGACGATGCGCCGGTCGGCATCAATGGGCTGGTCTTCAAAGCGGCAAGCGCGCAGGAAACATACGACCACCTTAAATCCATTGGGGTGCAGGGCAGCGAGCCCGTCGATGCAAGCCGTCCCGTGAACCTCGATGGCGAGGAGAAAACGGCGCGGTTCCGGAATATCAACGTGAAGCCCGGCGCCTTCGATGGTGGACGCGTCTATTTCTGCGAACATCTTACACCGGGGCTTGTCTGGCGCCCGGAATATCAAGATCACGCCAACGGTGTCTGCGCAATTTCCCAGTTTACGATCGTGACGCGGAATCCAGCATCGGTCGCAAACGACTATGCCGCTTTGCTGGGCTGCAATAGGACGGAGTCCGATGACGGCTACGCCATAAAATCTGCGGACGTTGAAATCCTGATACTGTCACCCGAAACGTATGGCACCCGCTATGGCGAACTGGCATCGCCGACGGATCATAGGCCGACACTATTCGGTGCTATCCGGTTTCGAACGGCAGATCTTACGCAGGTAAAGACATGCCTCGACAAGACCGGCTCTCAGCTCCTCATACAAAACGCTGCCGACAGGATCACTCTTCGCTTGCCCGACTTCGATACCGTTTTGGAGTTTACGGCGTAGGACCAGCGTTTCCGCAATAGCGCAAGGAAGCCGTCCCGCCGTGACCTAACCGGCCGCCAACGCAGCGCAAGCGGCCTCGAACGGCCCCGACGGCGGACTGTACAACCCGGCACCGAGGCCCCCATCGACACCGGTCTTTTCGACAAGACCAAGTTCGACGACCGGAGTTTCCCCGGTCTCGACGACCGCCCGCGCCGACAGGCCGGCCCGGGCGCCGGAGCGCGGGAAACCCGGATGCGGTCCCATCAACAGCGTCTTCGGCAGGGTGTAAATGCTGTCATCGTAGTACCCGTTGTGCAGGGCCTGCATGTCGGGACAATAGGACAGCGCCATCGCGCCCAATCCAAATCCTTCCGCCAGCGCGCTGTCGCCATAGGCCCCCGTACAGGAGTCCAACGTATAGGGTTCGCGAACATTGCCACGCGGAACGGCTGCCGGTGCGGTGAACCAGCGGCCTGGCAGGCCGCTCACCTGCAAGCCGAACTGTGCGCCGTTTCCGCCGGTTGCGGTCACGAGGGTACTGCCCTCGACGCCGGCGGCGGCGGACAGCGCGCAGCGCGCAGCAGCCATCCAGAAATTCAGGTGAAAAATCGGCCACTCAGCAACGAATGCGCCGACGTCCGATGACGTAAATGCCGGGGGGAGTCGGTTTCTGAGAATTTCAACCAGAATCTTGTGCGCTTCGAGATGCCGAAGGTGCGCGTCGTCGCCCCGGGTCAAGGCCTCATCGACGATCGGTAGCCAAGGGATCGGCTCCGCCGCGGCCGCCGCGATAGCGGGTGCGACATCGTCATTCAGGAAGCGGATAAGATCGAGGGCCTCTTGCGATTTGCAGCCGTACCGCGCCGCCGGCGCGCCCCCTGTCCCACCGCCATTGAGCGGGGCGTAGGCCGGCTTTCCCGAACCGTTCAGATCGGACAGTTGCACGACCTGCATGGACGCGGACACAACGGCCGCCAACGGTGTCGCGACATTGTGGTCCTGAGCCGGTTCGAACCGCACCTCACCGGACGCGATCAGCGCGTCGGCCTCGTCGAGATCCTTCGCCCAGCCTTCAAATACACAAGCGACTGCGGCGGAATTGAGCGTTGGGATCACGTGTCCGGTTTCCGCAGGCGGCCCGCTATGCAGCAACACGTGACTGTCGAGGCCGACGGCTTCGCCGGCCTTCATCACCCCGGTCCAGGCCGGCTGTGCGGCAAAAAGCCTGTCGAGTGCTTCCTGGTCGGCGGCGTTCGGTGTCATCCTCTACCCCGCTTCCTGCGCACGTATGGCGCGCGCTGCGTCAAGAATGCGCTGCGCCTTGTAGACGATCGGGTAGTCGATGAAGTACCCGTCGAGCTGGATCGATGATGAGCCCGCCTTCTCCGCTTCGTCGAAGGCGGCGACGACTTTTTCCGCGTGTTCGATCTCGGCCGCCGTCGGGCTATAGACCTCGTTCACGATGGCGACCTGGGGTGGATAGATGCACATCTTGCCCTGAAATCCCATCTGTTTCGCGCGCTCAGAGGATGCCCGGATACCGTCCAAGTCCTTGATATGGATCCACACCGTGTCGATCGGCGGCTCCAGGTCGGCGGCGCGCGACGCCAGCACCATACGGGAGCGCGCTTCGTCCAAATTCACCTCGTCCAGCGTCCAATCCATATTCATGTCGTGGGTGTAATCGCCAGCGCCGAACGCCATGCGCTTAACGCGACTGCCGCAGCCGGCGATGTCCGGCAGCGCGGCGATTCCCTTCCCCGTCTCCAGGATCGGCATGATATCGATCGCGCCGACTTCCAGGCCCCGCGCCCGCTCCAGATTCGCAACCATCCAATCGACCGCAATCAATTGCGCCGGGTTCTCGACCATCGGCAGCACGATCCCGTCCAGCCCCGGCCCAACGATCGCGTCGATATCACCGAAACAGAATTCGGTCTCAAACGAATTGACCCGGACATCCCCCAAAATTCGCCGCGGGCGCTGCAGTGCCTCGACGATTACGGCCCGGGTTGCGACCTTCTCGACATTGGCGACGGCGTCTTCCAGGTCGAGGATGACGGCGTCGGAGCCGGCATCGAACACCTTCTCCACCTTGCGCGGATGGTTGCCGGGCGCGAAGAGAAAGCTGCGATATACACCCATGGAGTCTGCCCCGTGTCTGATTTTTGGTTGTCGATACTGCGGCGCGGCACCGCCTGTGGCAAACTTTAGCGTAGACAAAGGAGAGGATGAAGCGATGCAGACTTATCACGGCAGTTGCCATTGCGGCGCAGTGACTTTCGAAGTCGATGCGGACCTGTCGAAGCTCGGCGACTGCAACTGTTCGATATGTACCAAGAAGGGTTCGGTGCACCACCGGGTGCCCGGAGACCGGTTCCGTCTGCTGACCGGTGCCGACGCCTTAAAGGCCTATCAATTCAACAAGAAGGTCGAGAGCCACTTCTTCTGCCAAAATTGCGGCATTCACACCTATTCACATCCGCGCACCGCACCGGACAAGTTCAATGTCAACGTCCGTTGCCTGGACGATTTCGACTTGCGGGAGGCGGAGTACAAGATGGCGACTTTCGACGGGCGCAATTGGGAAGCCGCCTTCGAGGCAATGCAACAAAACCGGCGCTAGCCCCGAACGCCCCATTCCCGTTCCAGATCCATCGCGTAGGTGAAGCGCCCCTCGGGGTGCACACTGACCGACACTTCAAAGGTACGTTCCCGATTGCCGACATAGCGGCGCACGATGGTCATCGCCGACGCCCCAACGTCGACGTCCAGCGCCGCCGCCATCTCCGGCGTGACGCTGCTTGCAAACATTTCGATTCGGACATTGGCAACCGTCTCGTCGAATTCGTCGAGAAGAAGTTGGAATACCGGTTTCGTCCCCTCACCGATCGAATTCGCGACCGCTTTATACCGCGGCAGGACGTAAATATCGGTCCAGGCGATCGGCGTCCCGTCAATCCACCGCAGACAGCTTATCCGCTCCCATTTGCGGCCGGCCTTGCAGTTCAGCAAGTTGGCCGTCTTCGCCGACGCGGTAATGCTTTCGGTCTTTTGGACCTTGATCTGAGTCTCTGGCGGGTATTGCAGCATCGCCGACATCGAATCCAGCGCCTGCACCATCGCCGCCTGCGGCTCCAGTGATCGCACCACGGTGCCCGACCCGCGGCGCCGGTGCAGCAGCCCCATTTCGTGCAGACGGCGCAGCGCCTCGCGCACGGTGAACCGGCTCACCTCAAACCGTTCGCACAGCTCCAGCTCCGTCGGCAACATGGACCCCACGGGAAACTTGCCGGCGCCGATATCGCTCAGCAACTCCTCGGAGATTCTCAGATAGCGCGGCTGCGGTTTATTCACGGTCTTCACCCGTCCTGATTTTCGAGGCCGATCACGTCGAGCAGCCCATCAAGGCCCCGTAAATAGGAGGAAACGCCCAGACCGGCAACGACACCGTTCGCCACTTCCGCCAGAACGGACCGCGTGCCCCGGCGCTCGATATTCGTCATATGCACCTCCACATAGGGCAGTGCGACCGCCTTTATGCAGTCCCGCAGGGCAAAGCCGGCATAGGTGAAGCCGGCCGGATTCATCAACAGACCATCGATGCCGTCTTTCACCCCTTGATAGATACGGGCAATCGCTTCGCCTTCGATGTTGGCGTAGAAAATATCAAGTTGGATGCCCAATGAATCCGCGCGTTCGCGCATGAGCGAGTCCAGCTCTTCGGCCGTGGTGGTGCCATAAAGTTCCGGCTCGCGCTTGCCGAGCCAGACCATGTTCGCGCCTTGCAGCAGTAATATCTTTGTCATGGGTCCCCCGACCCGACCCCTCGGCTGGACAAACCGTCCGCCGACATGGTGGGATTGCGCCACAATAACCGCATCACAGAGGCGCACAAGGGTGCAGAATTATGACGCCGGGGCCGTTCTCACGGTCTGGACCGACGCCAAGGCAGACGCCGAGGCGGACTTTAACGAATGGTACAATCGGCAGCACGTCAATGAACGCTGCGACGTGCCGGGATTTCTGAGCGGGCGCCGCTATCGCGCGATCTCCGGAAAACCACGATACATGGCGTTGTACGACACGACCGGCTCGGACGTCCTGTCGAGCGCGCCCTATCGCAAGGCGTTGAACAATCCCACGGATTGGACGCAGCAGGTTATGCCCGGTTTCCAGGGGCTGATCCGCGCTGTCCTGGATGTCGAAACCCGGGTTGGCCGGGGCTACGGGGCGACCGTCGCGTCCTTCCGGCCGAAGCCTGGCGCCGAAGCTTCGCCGCCCTTGATTGCCTGGCTGAAGCAGGACGCCCTGCCCGCCTTGCTCGAGGAACCGGGGATCACCGGCGCCCAGTTGCTCCGCAGTGCCCGCAACCGGACGGCGACGGATACGACGGAAGGCAAGATGCGCGACGAACCGGACAAGACCGTGGAGTGGGCCTGTTTCGTCGATGGCACGGAACCGGCGTTGGTGCGTGCCGCCTGCCGGAAATTCCTGTCATCCGAATCCTTTCGGGATCGCGGTGCAGGATCGGTTAACCGAGGCCTTTACCGGTTGCTCTACGGCAACGACTCCCTGCGCCAGGAAGCCGGACGATGAGCACACTGCTGACCCGGCACGATCCGCGCGAGGCACAGCGGTATTACGAGGAAGGATTGTGGCGCGACGACACATTTTACTCCCTCGTCGCCGGCCACGCAGATACCCGACCCGACGCTTTCGCCCTGCGTGACAGCCAGCGCCGGCTGACCTGGCGCGAGGTCCAGGACTGGACCGATGCGGTAGCGCAAAGTTTGCACGAATCCGGGCTCCGTCAAGGCGACAGGGTCGCGATCTGGCTGACCAATCGGGTCGAGGCCGTGATCGTCTTCCTGGCTTGCGCCCGCAACGGCTATATCTGCAACCCGTCGCTGCACCAGAGTTACACGAATGAGGACATCCAGAAGCTGTTGACGGACCTCGGTGCGGCAGCGGTGTTTACCGAAACCGATATGGAATTCGCCGCGGCGCTTCAGAAGCTGCCCTCAATGCGGCGCGTCTATCGCCTGCCCGAGGGTCGCGATCCCGGAACAGACTTCCCAAGCGCGAACGCACCGCGAGGCGATCAGACCGCGCCGGACAGCAATTCGGACAGAATTTGCTATCTCGCCTTCACGTCAGGAACGACGGGAAAGCCGAAAGGCGTGATGCACTCGCACAACACGCTGCTTTCCAACCCGCGCGACATGGTGCGCGACTGGAACCATAACCATGACACGGTGTTGCTGTCGCTCAGCCCGTTGAGCCACCACATCGCCTGGGTCGCCGTCGCCCAGGTCCTTGTCAGTGGCGGTGAGCTTGTGGTCAACGATCCGCCAGAAGAGATGAAACCGCTGGACTGGATTGTGGAAACCGGCGCCACCTATGTCATGGGCGTGCCAACCCACGCGATGGACATTTTGGCCGACCAGGCGGAGCGCGGCCTGCAGCGGCTCGGTTCCGTCAATCTATTCTACATGGCGGGAGCACCCATACCACCGTCAACGGCGCAAGCCTTTCTTGACCAGGGGATCAAGCCGCAGAACATCTACGGTATGACCGAGAATTCGTCGCACCAATACACTTTCCCCGACGACGATCCGGAGACCATCACCGGCACCTGCGGGCGCGGCGGGCCGAGTTACCGCGTGAAACTATTCAGCCAGGAGGATCCCGATATCGAAGTGCCGGTCGGGGAGGTCGGCCAGATCGGCGGCAAGGGTGCCTGTTTGATGCTCGGTTACTTCGACAATCAGATGGCGACCGAGAGTTCCTTCAACCGCGATGGCTGGTTCTTGTCCGGCGATCTCGGCCGGCTCAACGAGAAGGGCTGCCTGGAAATCGTCGGCAGGTTAAAGGACATCATTATCCGCGGTGGCCATAACGTGCATCCGGCAAAGATCGAAGATTTGGCGATCAAGCATGCCGGCGTTGAAAAGGCTGCAGCCTTTCCGGTGCCGGATGAACGGCTCGGCGAGAAAGTCGGCCTGGCGATTATTCCCGCCGCGCAAGGCGCCCCAGCCGGCGACGAACTGCTTTCGCACCTGTACGAGACGGGCCTGTCGATTCAATACATGCCGGAGTATTACATCGCCATGGACGCGCTGCCGCTGACCGCAAGCGGCAAAATCCTGAAGCGTGAACTGGCGGCCTGGGCCCGGGAAGGGAAGATTGCACCGGAACCGATCCGCTTCACACGACCGAACAAGGAAAGCTGAAACATGCCTGTTGAACTGACCCGGCGCGACGAGTTCGCCATCATCACCCTCAGTCGGCCGGAGGCGCTGAACGCGCTAAGCTTCCAAATCGTCAAGGATATCGGCGCCGCACTTAGTGAAGTCGCCGAGTCCGATGCGCGCGCGCTGCTCTTCATCGGCGCCGGCGACCGAGCCTTTTGCGCCGGTGCCGATATCAGCGAGTTGGCCGGCCGCACCCTCTCGGAAGCGAAGCGAGGTGCGGAAGCGGGGCAGCGCACCTTTGCCCGGCTCGACACCTTCCCGATTCCGTCCGTTGCCATCATCAACGGTTACGCCTTCGGTGGCGGTATGGAGCTCGCCTCGGCCTGCACCTTCCGCATCGCAACGCCGAACGCCAAGATGGGGTTGCCGGAAATCAAACTCGGTCTGATCCCCGGCTATGGCGGGACGCAGCGCCTGCCGCGACTGATCGGCGAGGGCCGCGCGCTCGAACTCATCATGACCGGACGCACCGTGGAAGCCGAGGAAGCGGAACGGATCGGTCTGGTCAGCCGGATCGTCGAAGGCGATGCGTTGGAGGCCGGCATGGCGTTCGCGCGGGAATTCACGGGATACAGCCTGCCGGTTCTGGGATTCGCCCGCGACGCGGTGAAGCGCGCCCTCGACCTGCCCGTTTATGAGGGACTGAAGGTCGAAGCCGATCTCAACACCATGTCCTTCCAGACCGAGGACAGTGTCGAAGGCACCGCCGCCTTCCTGGCGAAGCGCAAACCGGAATTCAAGGATGGCTGAGCACGCGAAGGTTATCGCCGTTACCGGATCGAGCCGCGGTATCGGCGCCGAGATCGCGCGGGAGCTCGGGCGACGCGGATTCACCGTCGGCTGCCTGTCGCGTGGCGGCGGCCTGCCCGACGACGTGCCGGAGGGCGCGACGTTACTCCCCTTCCCCTGCGATGTGACCGACGAAAACAGCGTCACCGACGCACTCGCTGCGTTGGTCGGGAACGCGGGACAATTGAACGGTCTCGTCAACAATGCCGGTCTGCTGGTCGAGCATAAGAGCGCGGAGCTCTCCGTCGCCGATTACGACCATGTGATGCGCACCAACGCGACCTCGGTGATGATGGTAAGCCGGGAGGCCTACCCGCACCTTTGCGATGCCGGCGGCGGCGCCATCGTCAATATCGGGTCGTTCTGGGACAAGATCGGCGTGCCGCGCAATCTGCCATACTGCGCGTCGAAAGCCGCGATCGCCGCAATCACACGCTGCCATGCCGTGGAATGGGCGCGGAACGATATCAGTGTCATGAATATCGCACCCGGCTATATCGAAACGGATTTCAACCACGACTTTTTCGCCGACGAGAAGACCCGCGAATGGCTACGCCAACGCGCGCCGATGCTGAAGCCGGGACAGACCGGCGATGTCGCCCGGCTTGTCGCTGCGCTGTTTGCCGAGGACATTCCCTTCCTGACCGGTGAAACCATATATCTCGATGGCGCGCAATCGGTTGCGCTCTAGGATCGACGCATGAAGCTCTTCGACCATTTGGACGCAACGGTTTCGCTTAGCGAAGACGAAGCGATGCTCTTCGACAGCGTGCGGACCGTCGCACGCGACAAGATCGCGCCGCGGGCGGCTGCGTATGACGCCAGCGGCGAGTTTCC
>JAPPPC010000073.1:4697-9453 GCA_028817685.1 Rhodospirillaceae bacterium | reverse complement strand
GACCATATCCATCGCGCGGTGCCGGCCCGCGCCTCGATGCTATACGCCAAGGAAATCCCGCCCGAGGGCGGCGACACCCTGTTCGCCTGCATGTACAGCGCCTATGACGCGCTCTCGGCCGAGGATAAGGCATCCTATGAGAGCCTGAACGCGGTCCACTCCGTCTCGGGCTTGCGCGCCTATCTGCAGCAACAATCCGGGGACAAGCCCTATGACGCGGGCCGGCAGGCACCGGTGCCCGATGCGGTCACCTGGCCGCTGGTGCGGCATCATCCGGTGACCGGCCGCAAAGCGCTCTATTTCGGCGCCAAGGTCACGGTCGGAATCGAAGGTTGGCCGCCGGACAAAGCGTTGGCCTTCGTGGCCGGACTGACGGCGCATGCGACGCAGGATGCTTTCGTCTACCGCCATGTCTGGCGGGTCGGGGACGCCGTATTGTGGGACAACCGGCGCGCTCTGCATGCCGCGACCCCGTTTGATCTCGACAGCCACCGCCGCCTCATGCACCGCACCACCTTGCGCGAGATCCATCCGGTCTAGGGAGACCCCTTTTGGACTTTAACCTGGAATTTCACGACATCGTCGGGTCGGCGGGCGTCGTGCTCGTCGTCGGCATGTATTCGCTGTTGCAGCTTGGCAAGATCTCTTCCGAACGGCCGCTTTTTTCGGTCCTGAACGGTTTCGGATCGGCGTTCATCCTGTACTCGCTCTACTTCGAGTTCAATCTGTCGGCGGCATTGATCGAAGGGTTCTGGCTGGTGGCCAGCGTCTATGGATTTTTCCGGGTCAGGCGGGCGGTTTGACCGGCGCCGGTTCTGTCGCCCACTGTAGGGGCTTGAGTTACGTCACTGAGGAAAGGAACGGACATGACCAAGGTCATCGATATGGAGATCGGCGCACCGAAGACCGGCCGGGCGAAAGAAATCGGCGAGGCGATCAGAGACCGTCCGGGCACGCCCTTTCCGGAATCCCTGGACCGGCCGGATGGCTACGGTTTCGACAACTACAACCATATATTCGGCGGCGGTGACACCGGCGGAACGAAGGACCCGGGCAGCCTGGAGCAGACCGTGGCGGAAATGGATGCGTCGGGCGTCGAGTTCGGCCTGTTGACCGGTGCACCGAACGCGGACATCGGCCAAATCCACCGCGACTTTCCGGGTCGCTTCAAGATCTTCGCCTGGATCAATCCACTCGACGGTATGCGCGGCGTGCGCGAATTGGAAAGGCTGGTTCGCGAAGACGGCGCCGATGGGCTGCGGGTCTCCTCGCTCTACAACAATCTTGCCGCCAGCGACCGCCGCTATTATCCGCTCTACGCGAAATGCTGCGAGCTGGACGTGCCAGTGCGAATCTACACCGCGATGACCTACGCAAACGACCGTTCGTATGAGCTTGGCCATCCGCGTCATCTCGACACGATCGCTATCGACTTTCCGGAGCTGCGGATGGTCGCCGGGCTTGCTGGCTGGCCCTGGGTCGGCGACATGGTCGGACTGATGCGGCGTCATCCGAAGCTGTATTGCGATACGGCCGCGCACCGTCCGCGGCATTTCGGCACCAGCGGTTCCGGTTGGGAGCAGTTCCTGCAGTTCGGCAACACGCTGTTGCAGGACAAGGTGATGACCGGCTTCTCGCGTTACCTGTTCAATTGCGGCTATGACGAACTCATCGACGAGTATATGAACTTGCCGCTGAAAGAGGCGGTGAAGGAGAAATGGCTCTACCGGAACGCGATTAACTTCTTCGCCGATTGATGTTTCGCGATGTCGAGACGCTGATCCGGCCGCGGCGAATCGCGGTGGTCGGTGCGTCTTCGCGTAACCAGAGCCAAGGCAATATCGTCATCGACAATCTTACCGCACGCGGCTACGCGGGTGAAATTTTGCCGGTGCATCCGACGGCGGACGCGATAGACGGCTTGCCCGCGATTTCGTCGATTGCAGATTTGCCGCCCGGTGTGCTACCCCTAGATAACGACGATTGCACAATCGCCCCCCTCAGATGATCTCGACATCGACTCTGTCCCTGCGGTAGCCGCCGCGGATACAGCAGCGGCTTTGGATGCCGCCGGCGTCACGTCGGCGATTTTCTTCGCCGCAGGATTCACGGTGGAAGAAACGCAGGCGTTCCGGAAACTGTCGGGCGAACTGAGGATGAACCTTCACGGCCCCAACTGCATGGGGCTGATCAACTGCTCGGACGGCATCTTCCTCTATCCGGCCAAGCCGACGGAGTCGCTCCGGCCCGGTCCGGTTTCGTTGATCGCCCAGTCTGGGTCGGCGGCAATTTCCGTGATCAATTCGGCACCGTTCGGCTTCGCCAAGATCGTCACGGTTGGCAGCGAGTTTCAGCTCACCGCGGCGGATTACATGCACTGGTTCGCCGCGGACGACGATACGAAGACCGTCGGCGTCATCCTGGAATCGATCAAACATCCCAGTGCGTTCGCCGAGGCAGCGCGCCGTCTTTTTGACAACGGCAAGTCGCTCGTGGTGCTCAATATCGGACGGTCGCGTACCGGTGCCGCGGCGGCGCGGGCGCATACCGGCGCCCTGACCAGCGATGCGGACACGTATGAACTTTTCTTCCGGGATTGCGGTGTTCCCGTCGTCGACGATTACGATGAGCTGATTGCCGCGTTGCAATGCCTTGCCGCCTGGGGGCGGCAGCCGGGACCGGGCAGTCTCGCGATCGCTGGCATATCGGGTGGCCAGACAGCGCTCGCTTGCGATGTCGCGGAAACCGCCGGTGTCGCGCTGGCGACGTTCGGGACCGCGACAAAGCAAAGCTTGCAAGACGTCCTGCCGGGAATTCCGGGCAACAACCCGGTCGATCTCGGCGCGGTCGTGGGCCGGGAGACGCGGAACAATGAAGGGGGCATCGACGCGATCCTCGCCAGTCCGGAAACAGCCGCGCTGGCGCTTATTCAGGATTGCCAGGCCAGCCTGAACGACCGCTCGCTGCGTTACTACCTTTCTGTCGCGGATGCCTATTGCCGCAGCGCTGCGAAGACCGAAAACCCGATCATTGCCATCTCCCCCTCGTCGCAAGATCTTCATCCGGACATGCTGGCGGCCTTCGACGAAGGCGGCATTCCCGTGATCCGGGGGCTGCGCGAAGGGCTGGCCGGCATCCGGTCCTGCTATGCCGGGGAACTGGCGCGGCCGAAAGTGCAGGATGAACCTGCGTCCAAACCTGAAATCGCCGCCTTGCGGAAAGAGTTTGCCGATCAACGGGGACAGCTTTCACCGGACCAGTGTCTCCGGCTCCTACGCGCCTATGATATTCCGGTCGCCACCTCGATCATCGTCAAGGACAGTCCTGAGGCCGTCTCGCGCGCCGCGGAGATAGGCTTCCCCCTGGTGGTCAAGGTGGCCTCGCGCGATATCGCCCACCGTTCGGAACTGGGCGGGGTCGTGACCGATGTGACAGACGTTCCGGCGTTGGAGAGGGCGATCGCCGCCATCGAAAAGGGCGTCGGCGACGCGGCACCGTCGGCGGTGATCGATGGTTTCGAGCTGCAAACGCAATTCGATGGTGACTTGGAGGCCGTTGCGGGTTTCGTCGCCGCACCGCCTTTCGGATCGAAGATGGTCGTCGGCACCGGCGGTACCCTGGTCGAACTCACCGCCGACCGCGCTTTGGGACTTGCGCCGCTTGATTTGGACGAAGCCCGGGACATGATCGCATCGACGGTGCTCGGTACGCGGCTCTCCGGCTACCGCAATTTGATGCCGGAAACGGAATGCAGGCCGCTCGCTGAATTGCTGGTCAGCCTCTCGCGGCTGGCTGAGGACTTCGGCGACCTCGTAACCGAATGCGATTTGAACCCGGTATTGGTGCGCGCCGGTACGGGTGATGTGATGGCGGTTGATGTCTTGATGGTACGGTGACCTCGGACAAAAAAGCTTAGTCCGTTCTTTCGATCACGATGTTGCTCCACCCATCCAGCGTTGCCGTCCAGCCGGGCCGTACGACCGTCGTGCAATCATATTCCTCGACGATCAGCGGGCCTTTTTTAGGGCTGTCGCCTAGTGCCATACGCGGGACAACCGGGGTTTCGATCCAGCCATGGTGAGGACCGAAATAGGCCTTTCGGGCGGCGGCCGGAGGTGGCGTGTCGCGTTTGAGGGCGATGCTGTCGGGGATGCGCGGTGCGTCGGACGCGCCCCGGCCGACGGCTTTCAGCGAAACGAATTGCACGCTTTCCCCATCCGAGCGATAGCCGAACGTGGCTTCGTGTGCGACGGCGAAAGCCTCGGCCAAGTCCGCCAACCCAGAGGTATCCAACGGCAGGGCCGGAACCGGCAGGGGCAGTGCCGTGTTCTGGCCGACATATTTCAGCTCGGCGGAGCAGGCGATGCGGCGTTGGCCGGGCGCGTAACCGTCTGTCGCGACCAACCCTTCCGCTTCGTCGGTCAGCGCTGCGAATGCGGCGTTGCAGTCCGCGAGGTCGAGCTCGTCGAAGGCATTGTAGTAGGCGCGGATGCACTGATGCTCCGTCTCGGCGAACAGCAGGCCGACGGCGCTGAACAGACCGGCCGCCGGTGGCACCAGTACCCGTTTGCTGCCGAGCGCCTCGGCGAGGTTGCAGACATGCACGCCGCCATTGCCCCCGAATGCCAGCAACGGAAAACGGGCCGGATCGAGGCCGCGTTCGGAGGAGACCGCGCTCAAGGCCCGCATCGCACGCGCAGTGGCGCTCGAGTGGAGGCCGTACGCGGTGTCGGTCCGCGTTGGGCCGCGTGCGTCG
>JAPPPC010000073.1:0-4687 GCA_028817685.1 Rhodospirillaceae bacterium | reverse complement strand
GGCCCGCATAATGCGCGCATTGGAGATCAAGTGGATGCCGTAAGCGGTGTCGGTCAGCGTTTGGCCGAGTGCGTCGCCCAAGGCCGTGACCGCTTTTTCCGCACCTTCCCAATCGAGGCTAAGTTCCCCGCCGACAAGCGCGTCCGGGTTCAAGTAACCGAGCAACAAGTTGGCGTCCGTGACCGTCGCCTCGGTGCCGCCCTGGCCGTAGCAGACCGGGCCGGGCGCGGCACCGGCGCTGTGCGGGCCGACCTGGATACCGCCGCCGGAATCGATCCAGGCGATGGAGCCGCCGCCCGCGCCGACTTCCGCGATGTCGATGGTCGGCGCCTGCACCACATAGCCGCCGCCCTGCGTCATGCGATGGCCGAGCGCGGCATCGCCGCCGACCTCGGTCTCCGGCGCCATGGCGAAGGTGCCGTCCGCGACAATCGACGCTTTCGCCGTCGTGCCGCCCATGTCGAAGACGATGCAGTCCGGGATATCGAGCTTCTCGCCGAGCCGTTGAGCGCCGACGACCCCGGCGGCGGGGCCGCTCTCGATAATGAAAATCGGCTTCTGCGCCGCCACCTTGGCCGGCAGCACGCCGCCGTTCGACTGCATGATATTGACCGGCGCGGTGATACCGATGCCGGTCAGCCGTTCTTCGAGCCGCGCCGCGTAGCGTTCGATCACCGGCCGGATATAGGCGTTCACCACCGCGGTACTGGTGCGCTCATATTCCTGGATCTGCGGTACCAGCTCGCTGGACCGGGTTACGGGAATGCCGGGCAGATGCTCTTGCAGGATCGCGGCGGCCCGCTCCTCATGCCGCGGATCGACATAGGCGTTGAGGAAACAGATCGCCACCGCATTCACCCCAGCTTCGGCGCAGCGTGCCGCGATCGCGACCATCGCCTCTTCGTCGAGCGGCTTGTCGACCATGCCGGCGGCGGTGATGCGTTCCGGGACGGTGAAGCGCAGCCGGCGTTCAACCAACGGCTCCGGCTTGCGGAAGCCGACGTCATAGAGACGCGGTGCCCGGAACCGGGCGATCTCCAGGACGTCACGAAAACCATCGGTGGTGATCAAGGCAACCTGGACGCCCTTGCGCTCAATAATGGCGTTGGTCGCCACGGTAGTGCCGTGCGCGAACTCACCAATCTCCGCGGCCGTGATACCGGTCGTCTCAAGCAGCTCACGGACGCCATCCTCGATCGCGCGGCTGTAATCGTCTGGCGTCGACAGGATTTTCTTGTTGAATAGTGCACCGTCATCGCCAAGCAGGACGATATCGGTGAAGGTGCCGCCGATATCGACGCCCAGTCTGTATTCCGCCATCAGTTTGCCGCCCGTTTTTCGCGCAATGCCGCCGTCGCCGCCGCGTCGAGGGTAAGTGCCTTATCGACCACGACACCGTATTCGGCTTCGGCGTGGGCGACGGAAATCTTCTCCTGGCGAATATCTTCGGCCACCGCGTCGGCATCGCGTTGCAACGGATCGCCATAGCCGCCGGAGCCCGCCATTTCCGCGCGGAAGGTTTCGCCACGTTTCATTGGCTTGACGAACTTGGAGGGTGCTTCCTCGCGTTTTCCTTCGCGTACGAAGTAGGAATGGCTGAGGCCACCCGGCTTGCCGCCGAAGATGCCCCAGCACGGGTAGACGTGCCGGTCAGCTCGAAGCTGTACGATCGCGTTTTCGGCCAGCAACCGGTATTGCCGCACCAGGCCGAGGGCCCCGCGGTATTTGCCCGGCCCGCCGGTATCCGGCAAAAACCCGTATTCGTCGATCAGCAGCGGGTTTTCCGCCTCGATGATTTCGACGGACGTATTGGCCATATTGCCGAGCCAGTAGGGGCCGGCGTCCTGTCCGTCCGCGTCAGGGCCGCCGCCGCGTCCGGTGACGTTGTGAAATTCCACGAGCAGGAAGCGCTTTTGATCCGGTGTCATGCCGGTCACCGAAAGGCCGAACTCGTTGCCGCCGGGACAGGCCGGCATGCGGTCGGGATAGAGCGTCGTGAGCGCGCCGGTCACCACGGTCCGGACCCGGTAGCCGCCTTGCCCACGCGCACCGACAGCCGCCGGGTAGCGCGGATTGACCCAGCAGCCTTCCGGCGCGATGACCGTGATCGGCCGGTAGAAGCCGACATTGTTGGGCGTGTCAGCCGGCATCACGGTGCGCAGCGCGGCGTAGCTGAGCGACGCGGTGAACCAGTAGTTGGTGTGCAGCGCGCCGCCCATCTGCGGCGAGGTGCCTGTGAAATCGACAGTGATCTCGTCATCCTGGACGGTGACCTTGACGTGGATCGTCACCGGCCCGCCG
The DNA here is from genome assembly GCA_028817685.1 of Rhodospirillaceae bacterium. GTDB lineage: Bacteria > Pseudomonadota > Alphaproteobacteria > UBA8366. Next base: position 2,386 of record JAPPPC010000073.1, on the reverse strand, counting down.
CCGACGCCGTCATCGTCGTTATATTCCGTAAACTCCGCCTCGCCGTCCGGCAGGTCGCGGATGGCGTTGCGCACGAGCCGCTCCGTGTAGTCGATCAACGCCGCCATATATTTGGTCAGCTCGTCCGCGCCATAGGTGTCGATCAGCTTCTCGATTTCCCCGGCGCCGGTGATCAGGGCGGCCAGCTGCGCCCGCACATCGCCCATCACCGTGTTTGGTACGCGGGTGTTGTGCTCGATCAACCGCATCAGCGTGTCGTTCGGTTTGCCAGCCTCGTAGATCTTGCTTGGCGGAATGCGGAGCCCTTCCTGGAAAATCTCGTCACTGTCCGCCGCCTGGCCGCCTGCAACCCGGCCGCCCAGATCCGTGTGATGAAGGATCAGGCCCAGGAAGCAGACCCTTACGCCGTCCCGATAGACGGGCTTGAACATGAAAATGTCGTTCAGATGGCTGCCGCCGGCATAGGGGTCGTTGTTCGCCAGGATGTCGCCGGGTCCGATATCGTCGCCGAAATAGTCGAGACACCCCTGCAGTGCCGGCATCGTCGCGCCGAGATGGCCCGGCAGCGCCAGTCCCTGCGCCACCATATTGCCGTCCCCGTCGAGGATCGACGCCGAGAAATCCATGTTCGATTTGATCAGGGTCGAGCGCGAGGTGCGGAGCACCGACACCATCATATTGTCGCTGACCATGACCAGCGCGTTCTTGATGAGCTCAAGACGAATAGGATCGATCATGGGAGGCTCCGGGGTAGGCGGCGGGAGTCTGATGTTACGGCGCGGCCGGTGGCCGGATCAATCCTCGGTCCGGCGCGTCCACCAAATCATCGTCAAGGACAGCAAACCCAGCACAGCGAAGCCGCCGATCAGCGGGATAACGGTCCCGTCATAGGCTTGTCCGATGGTGGTGCCCAGCGTCAGCGACAGGAAGCTCGTGACGACCCCGACCATCGCGGCGCCGACACCGGCGATATGGCCAAGCGGTTCCATCGCGATAGCGTTGAAGTTCCCGATCAGCAAGCCCTGACAGAAGAAGGCGACACTGCCCCAGCCCATGAACGCCCATAGCGGCAGCCCGCCCGGCGCCCACCAGGCGGCGAGCACGACCGCGATGGAGACGGCGCATTGCACCTGGAGTGCCGTTCGCGTCAGAAGATACATCCCGAACCGCAGCACCAGCCGAGCGTTCAGCAAGGCTGCGGCGCCGATTGCCAGCGACAGGAGAGCGAAGAAGAGAGGGAACAGATGCGGCACGCCATATTGCTGCTGAAAAATCTGCGGCGCGGAGATCAGGTATCCGATGAAGCCGCCGAAGATCGTGCCGGCTGCGAGCGCGTAGCCGAACGCGGTGCGCGTCCGAACGGCCTCGATCAAACCGGAGGCGAGCCGCCGGACCGACCAGGGTATGCGCCTTGTGTTTGGCAGGGTCTCCGGCTGGCGCAGCGCGAACCAGGTGAGCGCGATCAGCGACAGGCCGAGCAGCAGGCCGAAGATGGCGCGCCAATGGGTGAACTCCAGAATGACTTGGCCCAGGGCGGGCGCGACCGCGGGCACGATAATGAAAACGGCCATGATCAGCGACATGATGCGCGCCATGGCCGGTCCCTCATACTGGTCGCGCACCAGGGCGATCGTGACGATGCGCGGCCCGGCGACGCCCAAACCCTGCAGAAAGCGGCCGGCCAGCATGGTTTCGAAATCTTTCGACAGGACGCAGAGCAGCGTGCCGACCAGGTAGAGCGCGAGACCGGCAAAGATCGGCCGCTTTCGACCGGTGCTGTCGGAGATTGGGCCATAGATGAATTGGCCAAGCGCAAGGCCGAGGAAGAGAGCCGAGACAACGAGTTGAGATTGGTTCGGCGCGGTAGTACCCAGCTCGCGCCCGATATCGCCCAGCGCCGGCAGCATGGCGTCGATCGACAGAGCGACCAACGACGTCATCAACGCCATCAGCGAGACGAACTCGCCGAGGCGGAGCGTTTTCTCTGGGGTCATGAAAACCGCAGCTTGTGTCCTACGAAACGGTCATGCGCGCTTCTGGCCTTGTCAGCACATAGGCTGCCGCGCTGGCTAGCCCCATCAGCGACAGGGTAAGCGTATAAGCGCCTAACGGGCTGGCGACAATGACAATCGCGCCGCAAGCCATGCCGGCTAGCGCGACGGTTTTGCCGCGCCGGTCGATGACGCCGTCCTCGAGATAGGCGCTGATCGCCGTTCCAATGCCCGGCCAGGTGAGGATGCGCTGGTAAAGGTCCGGCGCGCTTTTCGCGAAGCAAGCCGCCGCGAGGATCCAGAATATGGTGGTGGGGAGCAGCGGCAGCAGCATCCCGACGAAGCCGATGGCGAAAAAGGCGAGACCGGCGAGGCGGAGCAGATGCGTTTTCAAG
>JAPPPC010000363.1 GCA_028817685.1 Rhodospirillaceae bacterium | reverse complement strand
GCTATGGCCAGGCGCAGCCGGCGATCATGCCGAAGGATTACGCGCCTGAGTTCCAAACTTTCTTCCAGCTCACTCCGAAGCCCTGTCCGATGCTCGCAATTGGTGAGGTCGGCTCGCCGCACCTGCCGACATTGGGGGCCGATCTCGACTTGCGCACGGACCTCTCCGGCTACCGGGTGTTCGAGAATGGCAAGGAAATCGCCGTCACGGACGATGTTACGGATTATTGGCGCGATGACCTGGTCGCTTTCCCGCTCGGCTGCTCATATTCCTTCGAAGATGCGCTGATCCGGGACGACATCCCGCTTCGGCATTTCGAACGCAATGAGTGCGTCGCGATGTATGTCAGCAATCTTGCGACCAAACCAGCTGGCCGCTTTCATGGCAATACGGTCGTCTCCATGCGCCCGCTAAAACCTGCGGACGCGATCCGCGCGGTTCAGATCACCAGCCGTTTCCCGAACGTACACGGCGCACCGGTCCATATCGGTTTGCCGGAGATGATCGGGATCGACGATATCGAGCAACCTGTCTTCGGCGGCGCGCCGCCGCGCATGAAGGATGATGAAATTCCGGTCTTCTGGGCGTGCGGGGTCACGCCGCAAGTGGCGATCGAGCAGGCGAAACCGCCCTTCTGCATCACTCACCAGCCGGGCTGCATGCTGATCACCGATCTGAAGAACAGCCACCTGTCGATTATCTAGATTCAGCTAGTAGGGAAATCGAGGCCGAGCGCGTGGTAGTGCTCGGCCTTGTCCTTCCAATCGCGGCGCACCTTGACGTGCAGGAACAGGTGCACCTTGCAGTCGAACATCGCCTCAAGCTCTTCGCGTGCGGCCGCGCCCACCGCTTTGATGCGTTGCCCGCCCTTGCCCAAGACCATGCCCTTGTGACTGTCCCGCTCGATAATGATCACAGCCGCGATGCGAGCGCTGCCATCCTTCAAGGTTTTCCAGTCTTCCGTCTCGACGGTCAGGGCATAAGGCAGCTCCTGGTGCAGTTGCAGGAACAATTTTTCCCTGACGATTTCCGCCGCCATCAGGCGCATCGGCATATCGGATAACTGATCCTCCGGGAACATCCACACGCCCTCAGGCACGCTGGCCGCGAAGTAATCCGTCAGATCCTCGACACCATCGCCTTTCAAGGCCGAGATCATGAAAGTTTCGCGAAAGGTGCCGGCTTCGTTGATCGCCTGCGACAGCGCCAGCAATTTTTCGCGCGCCACCTGATCGACTTTGTTTAGTACAAGAACCGCGTCGCCCTTGATCTGCTCGACGATAGCGCGCGTGTTGGCGTCGAAACCCCGCTCACTATCGACCAAGAGCGCCAGGAGGTCGGCATCGGCCGCCCCTTTCCATGCCGCATCGACCATAGCCCGGTCGAGCCTGCGGCGCGGGGCGAATATGCCGGGCGTATCGACAAAAACGAGCTGGCTTCTGTTTCTGCCGACGATGCCCAGCACCCGCGTTCGCGTCGTTTGCACCTTCGGCGACACGATGGTCACCTTCGCCCCGACGATACGGTTGATGAGCGTCGATTTGCCGGCGTTTGGCGCACCGAGCACGGCGATAAAACCGAAACGCATCGCGTCAGCCATCGGCCTGCACCATTTTCAGCAGCGCGCCGGCTGCGGACTGTTCCGCCGCGCGCCGCGTGGACCCCCTACCCGTCGCCTCAGGCCCGTCAGCGACCGACACCGCGATGGTGAATGTGGGCGCGTGGTCGGGTCCTTCGCGATTGGCGATCCGATAGGACGGCAGCGGCATACCGCGGCCCTGCGCCCATTCCTGTAAAGCGGTCTTGCTGTCGAGGGGGGGCTTGTCCGAGCGCTCCATCGGCCGCTGCCAATGGCGCCGGATGAAATCCTCCGCAGCGCCGAGACCGCCGTCGAGATACAGCGCCGCGATCACCGACTCGCAGACATCCGCCAACAATGACGGGTTCTCGCGGCCTCCGGATTCCGCTTCACCGTTGCTCATGACGATATGGGCTCCCAAACCGACGCCGGCAGCCACCTCCGCAAGCGTTTCGCGCCGGACCAGGGCTGCCGATCGGCGCGCCAATTTCCCCTCATTCTCCTCGGGAAACCGCTCGAACAGCATCTCCGCAACGACCAGGGACAACAAACGATCCACCAAAAATTCGAGCCTCTCGTATGTATGTATCTTATACAAATCTCAGA
>JAPPPC010000678.1 GCA_028817685.1 Rhodospirillaceae bacterium | reverse complement strand
GACCTACACGACCAAGCATCTGCAGCATCTGGCCGATCTCCTGCGCGCCGAAAACGCCGCCGGAAAGGCCGCGGAGTAGGTGAAAACCAACCCAATATGTCATCTCGCACTTGATGCGGGATCCATGGTGATGCCGGACGGGACGCACACTGGATCCCGGATCTGCCGCGCAACGCGCCTTGTCCGGGATGAGATTTGGGAGATCAGTGAAGGTGCGGCGATTGCGCGGGGCGACGCGCGAGCAGCAGAACTCAGGCGCAGCATCCTTTATCCAGCTGCACCGGCGGGCATGGAACGGTGCCGAAGCTGCAATAGACGCAGCAGTCGCCTTGCCTCGGCCGCAAGATCGTGCCGCAGCCCTTGCAGTCGTAGAAATATTTGCAGGCATTCGTCGGCATCGTCTCGGTCTCGCGGTGACCGCAGGCCGGACAGGTGAGGATCGATGTCAGTTCGATTTTGCGGTCCGTCGTTTCCATAGGGCGTATCCCGTGATGAGGATGAACAGGATCAGGAGCGGGAGCAGGACGATGTCGAGCCAGCCGACGAAGGCGCCGAGCCCGATCGCCCCGAACAGGAGAACCAACACCGGCGTAAAGCAGCAGATCGCCGCGACGATGGTGCCGACGATTCCGACCTTTAGGAGCATGGCGAGACCTTGACCCCGTGACGTTTATGGCGGCAGCATAATTCCTGTAGTCGCTACAGGAGCAAGCCGTGGCGTTCACGATTGGTGTCCTGGCCGAGCGGTCAGGCGTGAAGATCGAAACGATCCGCTATTACGAGCGTATCGACCTCATACCGCGGCCGCCGCGCAGTGCCGGCGGTCGCCGTGTCTATGGTGATGAGGCCGTTAAACGTCTGCGTTTCGTCCGGCGCAGCCGCGAACTTGGCTTCTCGCTCGATGATATCCGCGCCATGTTCGGGCTCGCGGCGCGCGGGAGGAGCTGCGGCGAGGTGCGGTCCCTGACCCTGGCGCACGCCGCGCGCATCCGTGAAAAGATCGATGATCTCCGACGTATGGAAGAGCTGCTGACCGACACCGCCGCACTGTGCGAAGGCGGGCGGGCGCCGGCCTGCCCGATACTGGACGTGCTGGGACGGTAATCCGCGCCGTTCCCGGGCGGTTGTCCGGCACGATTCCGCATTCGCAACAGCCCGGATCATTTGTATCCTGCCCGGTATCAAGCTGCGGCTCCCAACCCCGCGACAAGGGTGTCCCTTCATGTGTGCAGGCCAAACAACCGATCACGCAAAAGACTTCGCCGAGGATGGTGTCGTTGTCCTGAAACAGGTGCTCGGTTCGGAGACGATGAAACGGATCGAAGCGGCATACGATTGGAGCTGTGCCCATTTGAGTGCCGCGTTGCAGGACTTCGCCGCGGACTCCAGCGAGCGGTTCATCGCCGACACCGGATACTCGATTCGGGAGCCGGTCTATCTCGATCTCCTGCGCGAAACCGAACTGCCGGACATCGCCGCGGACCTCTTCGGCGGCGAGAGCGAAATCTGGTATCTGGGCGAGCAGATCTTCCATAAGGAGGGACCGCAGGGGACCCGCCGTACGCCGTGGCACCAGGATACGTCTTACATGAATATTCTGGGCCGGCAGATGACCGCCTTATGGATCCCGCTCGATCCGCTACCCCGCGAATGCAGTCTGGAGGTCGTGCGCGGCTCCCATGCGGGCGTCACCTACAACGGGTCCCGGTTTGAACCGGGCGACGATACCGCACCGGTTTACATGGATAGCGCGTTGCCGCGCCTGCCTGATATCGAAAGCGACCGAAGCGCCTGGGATATCGTTGGCGATGCCATGGCGCCGGGCGACGTTTTGGCCTTTCACCTGGGTTGTCTGCATGGCGGCGGGGCGACTCACCCGGGCCCGCGCCGCCGCTCGCTCACGGTGCGCTTCATCGGCGACGATGTCGTTTGGGTCGAACGGGCCGACAAACCGCACCCGAATTCCTCGCTCGCCCGGCGCGCAAAGGCGCGGGCCAGCGGCAAGGCGGTGGCGGGTGCGTCGGCCGGCGAAGCCGCGCCCGCGCCGCTCGGCGAACGCGTGTGCCTCAGCAACAAATATCTGCGTGTCCGCCCCTGGGGCGACTAGGGAGGCTGGGGCGCTCTATACCACCGGTACGCGTTTTGCGGCGATCATGGCCGGCGTCATCACGTCCATATCCAGCTCGACCTGCCAGCGCTCGGTGAAGCGCACTTCGGGTGCTTCGTTACTGGGCTGTGTGGCATCCAGTTCGAAACCCTCATAGCCGTTTGCCATCACCTCGTTGCATCGGTTCACATAGATCGGGAAGCCGCCGATATAGGGCATGAACACCCGCGGCCGGCCGGGAATGTTGGCGCCGACATACCAGGAGCTGCAGGTCGACCGCAGCGAGACCTCCGAGACCGCATTCACATGCTCGACCCAATCATCCTCATAGGACAGGGTCGGCTCGATCGTCGCCGCGCCGACATCGCGCATATGGCTGATGCAATCGACCATCCAGTCCACATGCTGTTCGATCGACGGGATCATGTTGGCCAGCACCGAAGGGCTGCCGGGGCCAGTGATCATGAAGAGGTTCGGGAAGCCGACGGTCGACAGGCCGAGATAGGTGCGCGGTCCGGCCTCCCATTTCTTGGTCAGCGGCAGACCGTTGCGGCCGGTGATCTTGATCTTGTCGAAAGAACCGGTCATCGCCGCGAAGCCGGTGGCGCAAACCACGGCGTCGAGTTCGTATTCCGTACCGTCCGTCACGATACCCGACTTGGTGAAGCGTTCGATAGGTTTCTTCGAGACATCGACCAGCTTCACATGCGGCTCGTTATAGACTTCATAATAGTTGCTATCGACGCAGAGCCGCTTGCAGCCGAACACATTGTCGGGACATAGCAGGTCGGCGACGGCCGGGTCCTTGACGACGCTGCGGATCTTGCGGCGTGCGAATTCCGCCACCGTGTCATTCGCGTCTTTCTCGAACAGCAGGTCGCCATAGGCGCCGAGGAAGGGGAGGCCGCCGCGGGCCCAGAATTCTTCGTATTGTTGCTCGCGGTCTTCCGGGCTCGAGTCGAGGGCCGGATCGATGTTGAACGGGAAATAGAAGCCGGTCGGCCGCGCGCGCGCCTTTGCCCGGAAGCCGGGATAATCCGCTTTGACCTCGCGTTCCAGATCCGGATCCATCGGGCCGTTCCAGGCCGGGACCGAATAGTTCGGCGTGCGCTGGAAGACGGTCAGGGTTTTGGCCTGTTTCGCCATCACCGGAATCGACTGGATCGCCGAGGAACCGGTGCCGATTACGCCGAGCCGCTGGCCGGTGAAATCCACGCCTTCATGCGGCCAATGGCCGGTGTGGTAGATCGGGCCCTCGAAATCATCCATGCCCTCGAAGGGCGGCGTGTTCGCGGCCGACAGGCAGCCGACCGCCATGATGCAGAACTGGGCGTTGACCTTGTCGCCCCGGTCCGTCTGTACAGCCCAGCGTTTGGTGGACTCGTCGAAGGCCGCGGCGGTCACGCTTGTTTCGAAGCGGATGTCGCGGCGCAGATCGAAGCGGTCGGCGACATGGCTGGCATAGGCGAGGATCTCCGGCTGCGGCGAGTAGCGTTCCGTCCAGCGCCATTCCTGATCGAGCTCTGCGTCGAAGGAGTAGGAGTACTGCATGCTTTCGATGTCGCAGCGCGCGCCGGGGTAACGATTCCAGTACCAGGTCCCGCCGACATCGCCGCCGGTTTCGTAGACCCGGGCGGACAGGCCGAGTTTGCGCAGGCAGTGCAGCATGTACATGCCAGCGAATCCGGCGCCGACGATGACGGCGTCGAAACTGGTCTCCTCGGCGGGACGGTCGGCTTGTGCGGTCATGCTTCTTGAACTCCTCAATATTTGGCGGCTTTCTAGCAAGCCGGACCGGTCATTTCAAAGTGCAGCGTACCGATCCCAGCGCACCGAAATCGGCAAAGACCGTGTCGCCGGGACCGATTGTTTGCGGCGGCGCGCAGGTTCCCGTGGTCACGACCTGACCGGCCTGGAGTCCGGGACCGAAGCGGGACAGTTCGTTGGCGATCCAGGTCAGGGCGATACGCGGGTCGCCGAGCACGTTCGAACCTACTCCCTCGACGGTCTCGTGGTCGGAGACAGTGATCTCGACCACGTGCTGTGACAAATCCATGTCACGCCAGAGATCCGGCATCTCCGGGCCGAGGACGAAGTCGTGTGTGCAGGCATTGTCCGCGATGAGTTGCCCCGCGCCCGCGGTTTCGAACCGCGCAAACCGGGAGTCCGGCACCTCGATCGCGGAGTGCAACCCGCTCACGGCGGCGAGGACCTCGTCCGTGCCGTATTCCGCATCGCGGGGCAGTAGATCGCGTCCCATACGGAAGGCGAACTCCGGCTCGGCTACGGCCATGCGGTTATGACCAAAGGTGAGCGTGTCGCCATCCGCAAAAACGTGCTCGTCGAGCAGTCGGCCTGCGATCGGACCATCGACGCCGATATGCTGCTGGCCCGCGGCGCTGGTCGCGGCAATCTTCCAGCCGACGATGGGGCGGCCGCTGAACGACTCATAATGCGCCTGCACCGCGTATCCATCTGCGCGGTCAGTGGGTTGGATTGCCTCGGGCAGCGCCGCCATAACGGTGCCGTCGCGCCAACAGGACCAAATGCGTTCGGCAGCGTCCTTCGATTGAGAATCGGTCAACATCGGCTCACTTTCTAGATTGCGGTCGGCGGCATCTGGACCATACGAAAAATGTCCGAATCCGAGCAACTCCAGCCCCTCACTCGCACTGTTGTGGGCGGTGCGAAAAAATCAATGCGCGCGTGTCGGCCAAGGCAGGCACACATGTCGAGAAAGCAGTTCGACAAAAGGCTGCGCAATCTCTTCTCCCACGGGTGATTTGGCGCTGTGCGGTTCGGCCTTGTATACCTCTCCGGTCATTCCGGATCAGGGGAGAGAAGCATGGCCGTCACGGTCGCGATGTACGACAAATCCTACGCTCATATCGGCGAGCGGCTGAACGCGCTCGGTCTCGATATCGAGGTGTTGACCTTCGGCGGGGACGGCCAGTTTCAAATCGATGGCAAGGCGGTGCCGCCGGCCGACATAGATGTCGACTATCTTTGGCTCAGCACGCATCTGAATGCGGACAACGCGCAGGGCATGGCCTTCGAGCTGGCCCAGAACTGCAAATCGGTCGGCGTCATGCAGACCTTCAATGCCGGTCTCGACAACCCGGTCTACAAGAAGATCTCGGACAAGGGCGTGCGTATCTGCAACAGCAGCGCGCAGGCGGTTGCGATTTCCGAATACACGATGGCGCATGTGTTGAGCCTGCTGCATCCAATCGACGAACAGCGCGACCAGCAGACGCGCAAGGAATGGAAAATGGCGCCGTTCCGCGAGATCTGGCGCACCAACTGGCTGATCATCGGCTACGGCCCGATCGGACAGGAGCTGTCGAAACGGGCCAAGGCGTTCGACGCGAACATTACGGTCGTGCGCCGCTCGCCCGCGACCTCTGACGTCGTCGACCGGGCCGGAACCATGGCCGATCTGGGTGAATTTCTCCCCGATGCCGATGTCATCGTGCTGGCCTGTCCCTTGAACGACGAAACACGCGGCTTTGCGGGCAAGGATTTCTTCGCCGCGGTGAAGCCGGGCGCGATTCTGGTGAACATCGCGCGCGGCAAGCTGATCGACGATAGGGCCATGATCGCCGCGCTCGACAATGGTCGGGTCGCGCACGCCGTCCTCGATGTCTTTCACACCGAGCCGCTGCCGGAGGACGATCCGCTCTGGTCGCACCCCAAGGTCCGCTTGACGCCGCACACTTCTTTTGCGGGCAGCGGCGGTCGGGCCCGCTGGGATGAACTCTTCCTCGACAACCTCTCGCGTTTCGTGAAGGGCGAGCCGATTTTGGCGGAAGTCGATCCGCAGGATATCGTTTAGCCGCATTCGAACTCAGTCAAAGGAACCCGCCATGCAGCTTGGCCTGTTCATGATGCCGTTGCACCCGTCTTACCGGCCGGTCGCGGATTGCTATGACCGCGATATCGACCAGCTGGTGGTGGCGGACAAGGTGGGTTTTGCCGAAGCCTGGCTCGGCGAACATTTCACGGAGAAGTGGGAGAACGCGCCGGCCCCCGATCTGCTGCTCGCCAAGGCGCTCGCGCTGACCGAGAACATCAAGCTCGGTACCGGGGTAACGCTGCTGGGCATGCACGAGCCCGTTTATCTGGCGCACCGCCTTGCGATGCTCGACCACATGGCGCGCGGCCGGTTCCAATGGGGCATCGGGCTCGGCGGCATTCCGACCGACATGAAACTGATGGGGCTCGACCCGTCGGAGGCGCGCAGCCGGGCGGCGGAGGCGCTCGATCTCATCCTCGATCTGTGGCAGCACGGTGAGGGCGGTTTCAGCCATCAGGGTCAGCATTTCAAGGTCGAGGCGCCGGATCTCGATCCCGAGACCGAGCGCGGTCTGCATATGAAACCCTATCAACTGCCGCATCCGCCCATCGCGCTCGCGGCCAGCACGTCGCTGTCGGGGTCGCTTAAAGTCGCCGGCGCGCGCGGCTGGGATCCGATGTCGAGTTCGGTCCTGTCTTCCGCGCATCTGCCGGGCCATTGGGACACTTTCGCGGCGGCGGCCGAGGAGGCCGGTCAGTCTGTCTCGCGGAGCCAGTGGAAGATCGCCCGCGATATCTTCGTCGGTCCGACGCCGGAGATCGCCCGCGAACGGGCGCGCGCCACGTTGGGCCGCAACTACGAGCAACACCAGCTTGCGAGCCGCCGCGGCACGCCGCAAATGGGCATGATGAAGATCGATCCGGAGATGCCGGACGAGGCGATCGACACCGATTATCTGATGGAGAATGTCTGGATTGTCGGCGATCCGCAGGAGGTCGCCGATCAGGTCCGCGGCCTCTACGAGCATGTCGGCGGGTTCGGGACACTGCTCTCCATCACCGCGGATTCAGACGATGCGTCCTGGGACCATGAGAGCCTGACGCTGTTGGCCGAAGAAGTCGGCCCGCGCATCGCAGATCTGCACTGAGCCGCTTGATGAAAAAGACGGTCGAACACGGTATCGAGGTCCGGCCCTTGACGGGATCGATCGGCGCGGCGATCCGCGGCGCCCCGCTCGGTAATTTGACCGACGAGCAGTTCGCCGTGATTCACCGTGCCTTCCTGGACCGCTGCATGCTCACATTTCCGGGTCAGCATTTGGACGGCGCGGATTTGACGGCCTTCGCCCAGCGGTGGGGCGAGATCATGCAGACGCCGATGCTCACCTATCTGGACGGCTATCCCGGAATCTTACGAATTTTCAACCGGGGCAAGGCGGCGACGCCGACGGAGTACTGGCATCCGGACTCCGCCTATTTGGAACGGCCGCCGGCGATTTCGATCCTCGCGGCGCAGGAGCTGCCGGAGGTCGGTGGCGATACGATGTTCTGCAATCAATATCTCGCCTACGAGGCCTTGTCGGACGGCATGAAATCCTATCTGGAAGGGCTGCGTGGCAAGTTCACCGCCGCCATAATGGCGCGGCGCACCGGCCATGAAGGGGAGGTTCCGTTCTGTTATCACCCGATCGTCCGGACCCACCCGGAGACGGGCCGCAAGGCGCTATTTGTCAGCCATGCGGACACGGTGCCGTCGCTGGAAAACATGACGGAAGCGGAAAGCCGCCCGCTCCTGGATTTTCTGTACGCCCATAGCCCAAAGCCGGACCGGTCCTACCGGCATATCTGGCAGCCGGGTGATGTGGTGATGTGGGACAACCGCTGCAGCATGCACTACGCCGTGCACGATCATGGCGACGAGGCCGCGCGCATCATGTACCGAGTGACGATCGCGGGCGACCGTCCGGCCTGATCAGTGGCCTAAAACGTTTTCGCCATTCCGCAGCAGCGTGATCGGCGCATCCCAGTCGCCGACCGGCTGCACATGGGTGATCAGCCCGGCGCCGTCCGGCGTGGCATCGGGCAGCCAGGCATGAACGGCAAAGGCGGGCGGCTCGTGCACGATGTTAAGCACGCGTTCCGACCCCATATCCATGCCAAAGGGGTAACAGGTTGTCGGTCCAGCAAAGGCGATTGTGCCACCAAAGGGCGCGGTGATCGGTCGGTGCACGTGGCCCGCCAACACCCGGACGACTTGATCGTGCTTTTTAAGGACAGCGGCCATTTCAGGACCGCCCCGCAAAAGCCCCTTCGCCGAGGTCCCGGTCATGCCTCCATAGAAGGGCGGGTGATGCAGCGCGACGATGGTCGGGCGGTCCGGGGCCTGTGCGAGCGTCTCATCCAGCCAGGCGCAGCGCTCGTCGCACATTTCGCCGGCGGGTTCGCCCGCGATGACCGAGTCGCAGCACACGATACGTACCGGAAATCCATCGATGACGTACTGCAGGAAAGAATCCTGTGTTGGTAGCGCGTCGGTGTTACCGAATACGTTTTTCAGCGCGTCCCGGTCATCATGGTTTCCCGTGACCAATGCGTAGGGAACCGAAAGGCCATCCATGATCTCCCGGAACGCCTCATAGCGCGGCACGCTGCCATGCGAGGCGATATCGCCGGTGTGCAGTACGAGATCCGGGGCGGGATCCATGGCGTTTATCGCCGCGACCGTCTTGCGCAGCGCGACCGAGGTTTCGAAATGCCCGTAGACGAGCGTCCCCGGCTCATCGATATGCGTGTCGGATATCTGGACCAGAAGCATCGATTTGTTCCTATTTCCCTTTGAAGACCGGGTCGCGTTTCTCCGCGAAGGCTTTTTCCGCCTCGCGATGGTCATCCGTGAACCATAGTTCGACGACCGTTTCGATTGCCAATTCTTCCGCTTCCTCTGGTGGGAGCGTCGCGGCCCCGAGCAACACTCTTTTTGCGCCGGCAAGGGCCATCGGCGCGGCCTTGTCGAACTTTGCCGCCATTTCCAAGGCGGCGCCGACCGCGTCACCGTCTTCCGCGACGGCGTTGATCAGGCCCAGCCGTTTGGCTTCCGCCGCGCTCACCCGTTCGCCCATCATAACGATCTCCATCGCCCGGCTGTACCCGACATCGCGGACGAGCCGCTCGTAGCCGCCCCATGCCGTGATGATCCCCAAACGGATTTGCGGCAGACCGATTTCGGCATGGGCCGCCGCAACCCGGATGTCGGCGCCCAGGAGCAGCTCGACACCGCCGCCGATGGCATAGCCGTTGATCGCGGCGATGACGGGGACGGGCAGGGCCTCGAACCGTTTGAAGACGGTGCTGGCGAGCCGCATCATGTCGCGCAGCTGATCCTTCGTCTCGATCAACGCGTAGCGCTTGACGTCACCGCCGGTGCAGAAAAATCGGTCACCGGCGCCGGTGACGATAATCGCGCGCAAGGTGGTATCGCCCTCGATCCCGTCGAGGATATCGAGAAAAGCCTGGCTTAACTC
>JAPPPC010000245.1 GCA_028817685.1 Rhodospirillaceae bacterium | reverse complement strand
ATTTTATGTCAGTGGACCGCAGGCCGAACTGATGGGCGCGTTGGATGGAGCGGGTATTTCCGTTCGTCAGATGGGCCCAGAGATTGGCCGCGCCTCGGCGATAAAGATGTGTTACGCAGCTGTCACGAAGGGGAGCTGGACGCTCTACACCGCAGCCCTAACAACGGCGGAGGTAATGGGCCTCACGGACCTCTATCTGGCGGAATTGGAATCCAGCCGGCCCCATGTCGCCGCAGAAATGCGACGTATGGTCCCCCGCCTGCCCGTAGATGCGGGACGTTGGATCGGTGAGATGGAAGAAATCGCGGCGACGTTAGGCGCTGCGGGCCTGCCCGAAGGGTTTCACGAAGGTGCGGCCGACTTGTTCAGGCTCCTGGACAAGACGCCGATCGCGGCTGAAACGCGGGAGACCATCGACCCGACCAGGACGTTGGAAGACGTCCTGTCGATCTACGCGCAAACAATAGGCCGAGAAACTGCGGAACCCAGCCGAAGCGGCGTTGCGGCGGAGGTGTTGGCGAAACCGCTTACCGCCGATGCTTTCGCACCTTACGGCGAAGTGTTGAAGTTGGGGCAGGGCGCGCCGGGAACCCGCGAGTCTTTTGCCGCGGCAATGGACAATTTGCGTGATGATGCGCGCCTCAACGTGTCCATTTCCCGGCCTGCGGAAACCCCGGTTCCCTTGAAGATCGAATGGATGGAGCGGCATCCTTTCTCAGGCCAAACCTTCGTGCCCGTCGATATCTCGCGCTATCTCATGATGGTCGCGCCGTCGGACGAGGCGGGCAACCCCGATCTGGAACGTCTGGAGGCTTTCGTTGCGCGGTCTGACCAGGGGATCAACTACCGTGCCGGCGTATGGCATCATCCGTTCACGGCATTGGATCGGCCGGCGGAATGCGTCGTATTCCGGTTCGACAATGGCAGCGAGCGGGACACGGATTGGTTCGAGGTCTCCGATGGGCCCACTGTCGGAATCGCGCCGTCTGCCGGACAATCAGGATGACGACAGGGCCGCGCTCAGACCGCCGCCGTAAGCTCGGCGTCTGCAGCGGCACCCACATTTTACATGACGGCATGGTGGATATGCTTTATCCGCTTTTGCCGCTGTTGGCCCAGACCTTCGGACTCTCTTTAAGCGAAGTCGGACTGATCCGTTCGGCAAATAAGGCCGCGATGGCCTTGTTCCAGGTACCAATCGGTCTGCTGGCGGAGCGCTACGGCGAGCGAATTCTGCTCGTCGCGGGCACGGCTTGTGCCGGTATGGCCTATATTGGCCTTGGTCTTTCCGGCAGTTACTTGACCATCGTCAGTTTTCTGTTTCTTGCCGGTTGCGGCAATGCCGCTCAGCATCCGCTCTGCTCCGCAATCATTTCCAACGCCTATGCCGAAGGTTCCCGGCGCGGTGCGCTGGGCACCTACAACTTTGCCGGCGACGTCGGAAAACTGGTTTTTGCCAGCGCCGCTACCTTTTGCGTTGGGCTCGGATTCGCCTGGAACACGCCTGTACTGGCAACGGGAGCGATCGGTATTCTGGCTGCCCTTGCCATCCTGTTGCTGCTCCCGGTCATCACGGTATCGGCTAAAGACGCATCGCAACAGGCAACCGAAACCACTGGCGGCTGGGGCATTCGCGATAAGCGTGGCTTCACGGCCTTATGCGGTATAGCGGTTCTCGACAGCAGCACACGCACAGGGTTTCTTACCTTCGTTGCGTTCCTGATGATCGCGAAAGGGGTCCCGGCTGGCTGGGCCGCTTCCGCCCCCGTGATCGTCTTTGTCGGCGGTATGGTTGGCAAATTGGCCTGCGGATTCCTGGCCGACAGGATCGGCGTGATCCGGACTGTTGTTTTAACCGAACTGGCGACCGGCATTGGGATCTTGATGATGCTGGTGTTACCCAATCTGGCCGCGTTCTTCTTGCTGCCCCTGATCGGGGTGGCGCTAAACGGCACATCGTCGGTGCTGTACGGCACCATTGGCGATTTGGTGGATGCCAAAAGGCAAAGACGCGCCTTCGGCTTGTTCTACACGTTGGGCTCCGTATGCGGCCTCGTCGCACCGTGGGCTTATGGCCTTATCGGCGATCAGATCGGCATTCCGGAAACGCTCGGACTCGTCGGAATCTTGATTTTCCTCACGATCCCGTTGTGCCTGGTTCTGCGTCCCGCCGTGGCTGAAGCGAAGGC
>JAPPPC010000511.1 GCA_028817685.1 Rhodospirillaceae bacterium | reverse complement strand
CAAATCCAACAACCGGGCCACATCCTTGACCGAGAAACCGAGACTGCGGGCGCGCTGAACGAAGCGCAGCGTATCGATGTCCATTTGCGCAAAACTCCGGTAGCCGGATTCGCTGCGGCTGGCCGGCGGAATGAGGCCGATACTCTCGTAATACCGAATTGTCTTTGCCGGAACGCCGGAGGCGCGCGCTGCTTCGCCGATATTCATCTCATCATCTCCCGCTCGCCATACTCATAACCTCTTATTGCGCAACCGCAGCGCATTGCCGATCACCGAGACCGAACTCAAGCTCATCGCTGCGCTGGCGATAATCGGACTGAGCAAAATTCCGAAGAATGGATACAAACCCCCCGCCGCAACCGGAACGCCCAGCGCATTGTAAACGAAGGCAAAGAACAGATTCTGCCGGATGTTCCGCATAACCGCTCGGCTCAGTTGACGGGCGCGCACGACACCCCGCAAGTCGCCCTGCATCAAGGTGACGCCGGCGCTTTCCATCGCAACGTCTGTCCCCGTGCCCATGGCGATACCAATATGCGCCTGCGCCAGCGCCGGCGCATCGTTGATCCCATCACCCGCCATGGCCACGATCCGCCCGTTGTCTTGCAACCGTTTTACAATGGCGCCCTTTTTGTCCGGCAGAACGTCCGCCTCGACCTCGTCAATTTCGAGCCGCTTGGCCACGGCTCCAGCCGTCACGGCGTTGTCTCCCGTCAGCATTACGATTTGGACACCATCCGCCCGCAGCGAACGCACGGCTTCCGGCGTCGACTCTTTGATCGGGTCGGCCACGCCGATCAGCCCGCCAATCTCACCGCCCACGGCAACGAACATGACAGTCTGTCCATTCCCGCGCAGTGCTTCGGCGCGCGCTGAAAACTCACCTGGATCGATATCGAGCGCTGCCATCAAACGCGCATTGCCGAGGGCGACATCGCGGCCATCGACCTTTCCCGTAACCCCCATGCCGGTTCTTGATTCGAAACCGGTTGCCTCCGCCGCTTCGACGTTCCTGTCACCGGCGCCGGCCACGATCGCGGCGGCGAGCGGATGCTCACTGCCGCGTTCCAGGCTGGCGGCAAGCCGCAACAGTTCATCTTCCGCAACCCCTAGTGCGGGAACAACGGAAACAAGCCTTGGCTTCCCTTCCGTCAAGGTGCCGGTCTTGTCGACGACCAGCGTGTCGATTTTCTCGAAAATCTCCAATGCTTCGGCGTTCTTGATCAACACACCTTCCTGAGCGCCGCGTCCGGTCCCGACCATGATCGACATCGGCGTTGCCAGACCGAGGGCACAAGGGCAGGCGATGATCAACACGGCCACCGCGTTTACCAGGGCAAAGGCCATCGCCGGTGCGGGCCCGAACAGGGACCAGGCGATGAACGTCACCGCCGACGTCACGACGACAATCGGCACAAAATAGCCAGCAACCGTATCGGCGAGACGTTGAATGGGAGCGCGACTGCGCTGCGCGTCGGCGACCATTTGCACGATACGCTGCAGCATCGTATCTGCGCCGACCCTTTCCGCACGCATCACGAAGCCGCCCGTGCCATTGATGGTCGCGCCCATCACCGCATCGCCGACGGTCTTTTCGACCGGCACCGGTTCACCCGTCATCATCGATTCGTCGACCGCGCTCGTCCCTTCCAGGACGACGCCGTCGACCGGCACCTTCTCGCCCGGACGCACACGCAGCGTGTCGCCGGCAAGGACGTCTTCGAGCGGAATGTCCTCTTCGGAACCATCGGCGCGCACGATCCGGGCAACCTCCGGGGCCAGCTCTAGCAGCGCGCGGATCGCCTGGTTCGTTTGGCTGCGCGCGCGGAGCTCCATCACCTGGCCGAGCAGAACCAAGGTGACGATGACCGCCGATGCCTCGAAATAAACATCGACGACACCGGACGCGGTGCGAAACGCGTCGGGGAACAGGCCCGGGAACAGTGCCGCCGCCACGCTGTAGAGATATGCGACACCCACACCGATACCGATCAAGGTGAACATATTGAGGCGCCAGGTGACGAGCGACTTCCAACCGCGCACAAGGAATGGCCAGCCGCCCCACAACACGACCGGAGTCGCCAGCACCATTTCCGCCCAATCGGCGGCGCGTGCACCGATCAGGGTATCGAAGCTGATACCCGGAACATGTTCGCCCATCGGCAGGATCACGAACGGTATGGGCAGGTTGAGG
>JAPPPC010000730.1:1620-2197 GCA_028817685.1 Rhodospirillaceae bacterium | reverse complement strand
TCCTCCGGATCATTACCGTCGATGGTCACGCCCGGCACCTGATAACCGATTGCCCGGTCGGAGATCTGCGCCGCCGAGGTGGTGCGTTTGTACGACGTGCTGAGCGCGTACTGGTTGTTCTCACAGATGAACAGAACGGGTAGCTTCCAGACCGAGGCCAGGTTCAGCGACTCGTGGAAGATGCCCTGGTTCGATCCGCCGTCGCCGAAGAAGGCGACGACCACCTGGTCGGTGCCGCGCAGCTTCGCGGCCAAGGCCGTACCGGTGCTGAGCGGCATCGCCGCACCCACGATACCGTTGGCACCCAGAATGTTCAGGTTCATGTCCGCGATATGCATCGAACCGCCGAGACCGTGGCAATAGCCGGTATCGCGGCCCATCAGCTCCGCCATCATGCGGTCGAGCTTGGCGCCCTTGGCGATGCAGTGGCCGTGGCCGCGGTGGTTGCTGGCCATGTAGTCGTCGTCGCGCAGGATGGAGCCGACGGCGGACGCGATCGCCTCTTCGCCGACATAGGAATGCGCCGTGCCCTTCACCAGACCTTCCTGGAAAAGCTCCGCCGTGCGCTCCTCAAAAG
>JAPPPC010000730.1:0-1610 GCA_028817685.1 Rhodospirillaceae bacterium | reverse complement strand
ACCGCGTTTCGCCGCGCGCGGCGTCGCCATGCCAGCCTCCCTGCCCATTGGTAGGCTGGAAGTGTAGCAACAACTCCTCGTCTAGGTCACGGTTTGCGCTTGCCGCGCCGTTCGGTCGGTGGGAAAGCGGGCTGCAGCGGTGCAGGGCCGCCGGCCGGTGCGCGTCTGCGCAGCTCAGGTGGCAGACCGTTGATTGCGCCAAGCAGGACGGTTGCTGCATATGGCAGAGACAGGACGATCAAAATGGCGAGCCAAAGCCACGCATCGAAGTGCCACAAACCGTTTGTCGCGACGAAGCCCACCGTGATTGCGATCAGGATGGCCAGGATGATCGCCTCTTCCGACGCCATCGCGAGGCCGGTGCGCAGCCCGGGTCCGCTGCGATATTTTGGGGTTCGCAGGAAGGGGCGCTCCGATGTGAATAGACCCCAGATGACCGCCTTGGCGACGGTGTGGCTCAGGGCTAGACCCGCGAGCGCGGCCCTTATCCGGTCGGACACAGGACAATTGGTCGTTGCGCTATACAGCGAGAAGAACCGCCACTGCCGGAAGATGAAGGCGGCCAAGGTCGGCAGGAGAAACGTCGCGACGGGAAGCTCGGTCGTCTCCGGCGATAGGATCACGGCCGCGGACCAAAGGACAGCGCCGGCCGTAAAGAGCAAGCCTGCCGCATCCGACAACCAGGGTAGCCAACCGGCGAGATAATGGAACCGTTGCGCGCGGGCGAGCTTGGTATCCTTCCCGGTGATTAACCAGCGCCAGCGTCGCTTGAGAATCTGCATCGCGCCGTACGCCCAACGGAACCTTTGTGACTTGTAGGCGGACAAGCCGTCCGGCGTCAGACCGCGCCCGTAAGACTTCGCCACGTAGGCGGATTGCCAGCCTGCATGGGCAAAGCGCAGACCCAGTTCAGCGTCTTCGGTGATGCACCATTCCGCCCAGCCCCCGACACTTTCCAAAGCCTCGCGGCGGATCAATGTCATGGTGCCATGCTGGATGATCGCGTCGTCCTCGTTCCGGCGCACCATGCCAATGCGGAAGAAGCCAGCATACTCCCAAAAACAGAACCGCTTGAAGAGGCCGCCCGTCTGGTCGCGATAGTCCTGCGGCGCTTGGATATATCCAATTTTCGGATCGTCGAAGAGGGGTACCAAGGCTTTGAGCCAATCGCGGTCCACGGTGTAATCGCTGTCGATCACAGCGACGATTTCAGCATCTTTTCCGCTGTGGGTCAGCGCACGATTGAGGGCGCCACCCTTGAACCCGGCGAGCTTGCTGTATCGATGAAAATGGAAGCGGCTGCCAAGCGACCTGCAGTGTGCTTCGACGGGTTGCCATAGAGCCTGGTCATCCGTGTTGTTGTCGAGCACGATCACTTCGAAGTTTGGATAATCGATTGCCGCGAGAGCATTCAAGGTGCGCCGCACCATCGCTGGCGGTTCTTTGTGAATCGGCACATGAATCGTGACTTTCGGGTACTTTGCCCGCGGTATGGTCGGCGGCGCGCCGTCAAATCGTCTTCTCAGAGACCCGTTGCCAAAAAGATCGCTTGCCTCGATGGCGTCGACGAACACACAGGCGGCCAGAAACAGTGCCGCACCGAACAATAC
>JAPPPC010000793.1 GCA_028817685.1 Rhodospirillaceae bacterium | reverse complement strand
GATTAGCCCAATCCGGAATCGCAGCAGCAATGGGACCACCACGATCGCGGCCGCCAGGAAGATCAGGACGTCGTGCAAAATCTCTGGACTATGCATAGGCGTGCTTTCGGTCTGCCCGTGATTGGTGCCCGGGTCCCAATTGGCCGTATTTAGTCGAGATACATCTTGAACCCGACATGGCTTGCCTGGAAACCGAGCGCCTCATAGAACACGATCGCGCGGTCGCGCGCCTTGTTCGAAGTCAATTGTACGATGCCGCAGCCATTTTCACTGGCACGATCGACTGCCCAGCGGATCATCTGCTGCCCCAACCCTTGTCCGCGCACCCGGTCGGCGATACGGACCCCTTCGATTTGGCACCGTGTCGCGCCCTGGAATGTGAGGTTGGGGATATAGCTGAGCTGCATGGTGCCGACGATACCATCCGCATCCACACCGACGATCACTTCGTTCCCAGGATCACGTTCGATCGCTTCAAACGCGCTGATATAGGCGGGATCTAGCGAACCCTGCTCTGCTTCGCGGGTCTGTCCGAGTTCGTCATCCGCCAGCAGCGCTACGATCATCTCCAATTCATCTCTTTGCGCGGGCCTGAAAGTGACGGAACGAGCCATGTCTATATATCCTGACGCTACTGCGGATTTCCTCATAAAGGCGTTATAATCCGCTCAAAGATCCCGTGAAGAGCCTTTTTACGAGGAAAATGGTATGCCGAAACTATTGGATGCCGCTGCGATCAAGCAATATCGCGAAGACGGATACTATTTCCCGCTTTCAGTACTAAGTGACGAGGAGGTCGCTTGGAATAGGACGCAGCTCGAAGAGTTTGAGGCGGGGCAGGGGCATCCGCTACAGGGCCCGCAGCGCAGCAAGTCCCACTTGCTGTTCAAATGGGTCGGCGATCTGATGCGTCACGCAAAGATTCTCGATGCGGTCGAGGATCTGATCGGGCCCGATATACTGTGTTGGAACACACTGTTCTGGATCAAGGAATCCGGTTCCGAGAGTTTCGTTTCCTGGCATCAGGATTTGAACTATTGGGGTTTGGACAATTCGGAATTGGTCACGGTCTGGCTGGCCCTGTCGCCGGCGTCGCTTGAGAGCGGCTGCATGCGAGTGTTGCCGCGCAGCCACCTCGAGGAACTGATGCCGCATCAGGACCGTTACGACGACGCCAATATGCTGACCCGCGGTCAAGAAGTCGCCGTCGATGTCGATGAGACGAAGGCGGTCGCGATGCCGCTGAAGGCAGGGGAGGTATCGTTGCACAATGTTCGCGTCGCCCATGCGTCCGGGCCGAACCTGTCCGCAGACCGGAGGATCGGCCTCTCGCTGCACTACATCCCCACCAAGACGAAGCAGAAAGTGGGCGGTTGGGATAGTGCTGCCCTGGTGCGGGGCGAGGACCGTTTCGGTCATTTCAACATCGCACCGCAGCCGGTTCGCGACATGGATCCTGACTCCGTCGCGTTCCATGCGCGGGCCACGGATGAATTGCGTGAAATATTGTTCGCCGACGCGGAGAAGGTCCGGCCGACGCTATAGCCGATGAAGGCATAAATGTCCGGACTCGTTTCGCCTGTTTTTTACCCTAGGCAGTTGTTACCATTCGGGTAAGCGCGAGGGCTCCGCGACGCACGCTTTGAGCGCCGCACGGGATAGGAGAATGGGCATGATCAAGAGATTTTCATCGCTGTTCGCCGGTCATATCGATCTCGGCGATATGGGGACGGATGCGACGCCGGCGAACGACCGACGTTATAGCGACGAGGAATTGGCTGGAATCTTCGGAAAAACCGAAGCGCTTGCGAAGACGATGGATGATCTTGGCTTTTACTGCCTGTGGTTCGCCGAACATCATTTCCAGCATGAAGGTTATGAGGTTATCCCGAACATCCCGATGTTCGCGGTGCATTTGGCGCATGTCACAAAGCGGTTGAAAATTGGCTGCGGGTTCAACATTGCACCGATGTGGCACCCGCTGCGGTTGGCGGAAGATTATGCGGTCGCAGACCATTTGACCGACGGCCGCTGTATTTTCGGCGTAGGTCGCGGCTATCACACCCGCGAGGTGGAGACCTTAGGCGGTCACTTGATCGACAGGGAAGCCAATCGCGAGATGTTCGAGGAACAGGTCGAAGTCCTGTTCAAGGCGTTTCACGAGAAATCCTTCTCGCATAAGGGCAAGTATTACACCC
>JAPPPC010000164.1 GCA_028817685.1 Rhodospirillaceae bacterium | reverse complement strand
CGGCGTCCCAGTAGAATTGTTAACCGGTTTCGTCGATGATGCCGGCCATGTCATCTGATCACACCAGACGGTCTCGCGCCGCCGGTGGCGTGCCGGTCCCGCCGCGCCGCTCCGGTCGCCGCCGCCGGCTCCTCGCGGGAGTCGCTTTTGTCTTTGCGGCGGGCATTGGCTTAGGCGCGCTGTTGGGTAGCTGGCTGGCGAAGACGGAGCTACCGTCGGCGCAGGTGGCGCTGGAGTCGCGCGAGGCGCCTTACGAGGTCACAACCCGCGCCTATAGACCGCCCGTGCGGAACTTCGGGCCGGTGGCAGGGGGGCAGTCAGAACCAGAAACCGACCCGCTGAAACGGCCAGCAGCGTCCGACATCGTGGCCGAAGTCGAATCAAGATCGACGCAAGCCACCAAAGCACGCCCTATCGCTCAGCCTGACCCGGAGCCGGAGACACGGAAAGGCGAGCCGCGGCAAACGGCGGCACTCCCGCCGGTGCGGCGACGTGGAACACCCCAATGGCTGGCGAATGCGGTGCCGTCTCCGGCGATAAACGGACGGCCCATGATCGCCATCGTGATCGACGATCTCGGCCTGTCCCAGAAACGGGCGCGGCGGACCATCGCGTTGCCCGGCCCGATCACGCTCGCCTTTCTGCCCTATGGGCACAATTTGAGGAAACTGACGAAGGAAGGGCGGGCGGCTGGCCACGAATTGATCATCCACATGAACATGGAGCCGAAGGATCATGATGTCGATCCGGGACCCAAGGCGCTGCTGACGTCGCTGGATCCGTCGGAAATCCACAATCGCCTGCTATGGGCCTTTCAGCAGTTCGACGGCTATATCGGCATCAGCAATCATATGGGCAGCCGCTTCACGGAGTGGCCGGATGGCATGGAAGTCGTGGTCAAGGCGCTGAAGCGCCGCGGTCTGCTGTATTTCGACTCGGTCACCAGCACCAAATCGGTCGGTCCCGCGCTCGCCCGCGCGCACGGCGCGGCCTACGCCAGCCGCGATGTTTTTCTGGACCATGATCGAAACGCCAAGGCGGTGGTGCGGCAGTTGGCACAGACCGAACGCGTTGCGCGCCGGCGCGGATACGCGATTGCGATCGGCCATCCCCATGACGTCACCATTGACGCGCTTCAAAAATGGCTGCCCGACGTGGTGGCGCGTGGATTTGTCATCGTGCCGCTGAGCGCGATCGTTCGCCGCCGGTTGGGCGAAGGGTGAACGCCGGAAACGAAAACGCCCCACAGGCCGAGGTGTAAGGACCATGCCGCATGTCAGGTCGCCGGTCGCGCTGATCGTCCTCATGTGCCTGTGTGAGGTGCTGACGACTCTGGACGCCTTCGCCTTCGCATCGCTGCTGCCGCAGTTTCGTACCCTCTGGGACCTATCCGCGACGGAATTGGGTTGGATCTCAGGGATTTTCTACGCCGGGTATACGCTGGCAGTCCCCGTCCTCGTCACCTTGACCGACCGGATCGACGCGCGACCGATTTACATGAGCGGTGCCGCGATCATCGCGCTGTCCTCCTTCGGCTTTGCGCTTTTCGCCGATGGCTTCTGGACGGCGCTCGTCTTTCGGTTTTTTGCCGGGGTCGGGTTTGCCGGCGCCTACATGCCGGGGCTGCGCGTTCTCATCGACCGCTATGACGGGCCCAATCAGCCGCGGGCCATCGCCTGCTACACCGCCTTTTTTAGCCTGGGGGTGGCGAATTCCTATCTCATCGCGGGCACGCTGAGCGACCTTTTCGGCTGGCAGGCCGTATTTTGGGCGACCGGAGGGGCAGCCGCGGCTGCGGTGGTCATCGTTTTGGCATTGCTGCGCGGCAAGAAGCCGCCGCCGCCCGCGACGACGGTGTCGGTATTCGATTTCAGGCCCATTCTCAGCAATCGCGCGGTGATGGGCTATGTGCTGGGCTATGCGGTGCATGCCTGGGAATTGTTGGGGCTGCGGGCGTGGATCGTCGGGTTTCTGGCGTTCAGCGCCGGCGTTGCCGGCGGATCGGTATCGATCTCACCGACGATTGCGGCCGCGTTTGGCGCCGTGCTTGCCATATTTGCCAGCATCGCGGGCGGTGAACTGGCGACCCGCTACGGCCGGCGCCGGGTGGTCTCGCTGATCATGCTGATATCGGCCGTCGGCGGATGCAGCGTCGGGTTCGCAGGCACGCTCTCCTATGGCTTGGTCATCTTCCTGACG
>JAPPPC010000784.1 GCA_028817685.1 Rhodospirillaceae bacterium | reverse complement strand
TCGTTTGTGCGAGTCGGGAACCGCCTCGGCGAGACCGGACTGCCATTAGACCAAGACCGTTAAGTCTGGCCACATGCCCTCCACCTCGACACCATAGCTCGCCAAGGTCGCGTCACCGCCATTTGCATGCCAACCCGCACCGGCTTCGATATCGCCTTCCAGAAACCGCAGCATGTAGTCTTCGTGATTGCCTTTAAGGAAGATACGGGTGAAACCGGGCAAAGGTTCATCAAGCAACAAATCGATGACGCCAGGGGAATCCGGGCCCCGGTCGACAAAATCACCCACATAAATTACGACCCGTTGCGTCTCCGGCGCATGTTCTGCATCGCGCAGTATCGCATCATGCATGGCGGCGAGCCGATCCCGTTGGCCATGAATATCATCGATTGCATAGACCCGCCTATCGGGAGGCGGTTTGCTGTCGAACGACGATTTGAAAAATCCCAGCATGGCGTGACGTCAATCTGAGGAATCAGATATCGGCTCCCCAAACGATTCCCACTCTTCGCGTCCGCCACGGTTTTCCAGATAGTTGACCAACGCCGAAACAGCGCGCCGGTCAAACGCCTTGCCCGATTCCTCCAAAAGGATTCCAACCGCTCTATCGAATTCCATTCCAGGTCGATAGGCCCGCGCACTGACCATCGCAACGAATGCGTTCGCCACGGAAACGACGCGAGCCGTCAAAAGGATCTCCTCACCGGCCAAACCGCCCGGCATACCGCTACCGTCAAAATTCTCCTGCAATTGCCGGATCGTCTCGGCGATCGGACCGTCGAAATCGATATCCGAGATCAGGTCGGCACTGGTAAGGATACTTTCGCGGATCAGCTGAATCTCCTCCTCGCTCAGAGCCTCAGCCTTGGTCAAGACGTTTTCGGGAACGGAGATCTTGCCAAGATTCATGAGGTTACCGGCGATCTCCGCCGCTTCACCGATCTCCGGCTCGAGTTCCATCTCTCTGGCAATGGCACCGGAGACCAAACCGACCCGGACAGAATGGTTGGCCGAGAACGGATCCCGCCGATCCACGACACTGACGAGCGTGCTCACCAGCTGTCGCATTATCCGTTCGCGTCTGGTCCGTTCTCTGACGGATTCCGTTATGTCCTGCGACACCACGAGGACCCCCGGCTTACCCTCTTCGGTTTCCGCAATGGGGATCAAGTCCGAGCTATAGACCCGCTCACCAAGTTCTCCATGGGGTCCCGCCACCTCGTAGCTCAAGCTGTGCGTATGACTGACCAGCTCCCCTTTCTCAGAACATTCCTCGATCCATCCGACAATCCGTTTGCCTTCGATCGGCCCAACAACACTCGAGACATGTTTTCCATACAGCGATCCTCTATCCAGACCGCTCAATTCGACCGCTTCTTCATTGAACCAGCGATAGTGCCCGTCCGTATCGTATATGACGATCGAGTTGGGCTGGCTGTCCGTCACCAGATGCATAAAGTCGCGCTGATCTTCGAAGCGCTTCGCCAAATTCTCGAACCGGTGCGCAGCTTCCGTCGCGCGGCGAGACGTGCCGTAATACCAAAGCGCCGCCATGGCAATCAGCACCAGCCCGATGATCAGCATGAATGCGATCAAAAGCTGCCGCAACCGCACTTCGGATTCCGCCAGCGCCTCGCGGACATCGACTTTGTAAAGCAGCGCCCAGGAAACGTCGGAGACCGCGCGCGCCGTCACCAACACCTCGGTATCGCGGTAATCTTTCCGCCGGGCAAAACCGCCAGGCGTACGGAGAGCGAATTGCGCAGCGAGTAGCGGCGTATCGGCGGCCAAACGCAATTTCAGCGGGGCTGTACCATCGGCGAGTGGCGAGAGATACTCGATAGACGCCCCATCATGCCTCACAAGGACGGCTTCAGCGGTTTCGTCAACACTGCCAGGCTGCTTCAGCAACGGATAGAGATCCCGCGTGACTTCCTTCACGCCAAGAACCGCGCCGATTTGCGCATCGGCCGTCTGGTCTTCCTGCACGCCGAATACGGGTACGAGAAATGCGATCACCGGGACCCCCGAAGCCGACGCGAAGACGTTGGACACCGCGCGCTTGCCTTTCTGAGTGCCCTGCACGAACGCCCCCAACGCGCCGGCGATCGCGGGCATGCCGGGGCTGCCTACAATCGCCGCGCCCGACTCGTCGAGGATAGCGATCCCAGCCGTACCAGTCGGGTCCACATTGGCACGC
>JAPPPC010000505.1 GCA_028817685.1 Rhodospirillaceae bacterium | reverse complement strand
TTTCGAAAGTCCGGCATGTCCAGCCAGATCCGCATCAGGAGCCGTTTGCGGTCCTCCTCCGGAACAACGGCATGGGCCGCGCGCCCGTGCAACACGGTGTAGTTGCTGCAGAACTGTACGTCGCCGGTGTGGAACGGGAACTCGAACCGGACGTCGTCGGCCACCGAATCGACATAGTCGAGAAGCGCAACGTCGGAATCCGACATTTCGGCGCCCTTGTAACTCAAACCGTTGTTGATCCAACTGCGATTATACTGACAGGAGACGTGCCCGTCCTTTTCGCTGAAGAACGGCACCTTATAGCCGGAAGCCGGCGTCTCGCCGTCGCCATGCTCATCCTGCCGGCCCCACTCGAAGCCCTCAAAAAGCCGCGGCAGCGCCTCCGGGCGTTCCGCCAAGACTCGATTGTAGATCGCCGTCGAGCTGGCCACGCGGCTTGGCGGATCGTCGGGCGCCTGACGCACGCACAGCAAGGTGACGATATCCATCAGATCGACATGCAGTTTCGATTCCTTGGGAAACCCGACACCGCGCTTGCCCTGTTTGGGCCGCAACGCACCATCGGTGACGTAGTGGATGAACCCGCCCTCGCCATTCTGCGTGATGCCCATCCCGATATGGCTGCAAAGCCCCCAATACATCAGCGCGATATCATCGTTCTCGTAACCTTCCACAGGAAAGCGCCGCAGCAGCGCGAAGCCCCGCCCGTCCCGCAGATCGTCACCGACACTTGTAAGCACAGGACCCAGACTGGGCAGCGGGAAACTGTCTTTCGAAACCGCCGGAATGCCGAGCCCCCGTGCCTTGACCGCGCCAAGCGCCGCATCGAGCTCGGCACGGTGCGCGTCGCTCAGCACGTATTCCCAGGACCGGTCGGCTTCAAGCTCGGCGCCGGTCCAGACGCTGGCATCGGTTACGGGTTCCCTACGCATTGCAGCCTCTTGCCTTTCCCACTCACCGAGCCAGCATTACAGGTGACCCGTGCAAGGGCAATGGCCTCATTCGACCGACGGTTTTGGCACTCGACATCACCGGACAGGCCTCGCATAACCTGCGCCAGTGAAGAAGGAGACGATCCATGACAAACACGACGCCCAGTCAATCCGAAAAGGCCGACCGCTTCCGTGCCTTACACGCAAACAGCGACTCTTTCATCATCGCGAATGCGTTCGATGCGGGAACCGCCCGAATCCTGACCGGCATGGGATTCGAGGCGCTGGCGACGTCGAGCGGCGGGTTTGCCGGAACGCTCGGGCGGCGCGACGGTGGGGTGACGCGGGAGGAAGCGTTGACCCATGCGCGGGCGGTGGTCGAGGCGACGGATTTACCGGTGTCGGCGGATTTGGAGAACGGTTTCGGGCACGAACCGAGCGCCGCGGCCAAGACCGTGCAGCTCGCCGCAGAGGCCGGTCTCGTCGGTTGCTCGATCGAAGATTTTTCCGGCGATCCCGATCTGGGCTTCTATGACCTCGACAGTGCGGTCGCGCGGATCGCGGCGTCCGCCGACGCGGCGCGCGCCGTCGGTTTCGCCTTCACGCTCACCGGGCGCAGCGAGAACTTCATCCGCGGCAACCCGGATCTGGACGACACCATCGCACGTCTGAAAGCCTATGAAGCCGCCGGCGCCGATGTGTTGATGGCACCGGGCCTGCCCGACGTCGCGGCGGTGAAGACGGTCTGCGACGCGCTGTCGAAACCGTTCAATTTCATGGTAGGAATCCCGGGAAAGTCCTTCACCGTCGCCGAGCTCGCCGGTGCCGGCGTCAAGCGGATCAGCCTTGCCACGTCGCTCTACCGCGCGGCGATGAGCGGTGTCGTCGCCGCGGCAACCGAAGCGAAGGAAAACGGCACCTTCAGCTTCGTCGACACTTCGATGCCGACACCAGAACTCGCCGGCTATATGCGGGGGTGACACTCGCGATATAATTGACAGCCGCCGGGTTGTGTGACGTTTCCATCTTTCGGCGGCCAGTCAATAAACGAGTGCGGTCGTGCGCGCCGAAAGTATCGAAACCCTCTTCGACCGTTACGGTCCCGCCTATAAATGGCTAGCGGCGATCACCGGCATGATCGGCGGCATGACGGCGATCCTGGCCAGTTCAACGGTCAATGTCGCCTTTCCGGACATCATGGGTGCGTTCGGTATCGGGCGCGACCAGGCACAATTGCTGTCGACCGGCTATTTCGCCGCGACGACGGCCGGCATGCTGATCAGCAGTTGGCTGATCGAGTCCTTCGGCGAACGGACGACCTATACCGGGGCGCTGCTCGTATTCATCATCGGGGCGGCGATGAGCGGGCTCGCCCACAATACCGAAACGCTGATGATCGGCCGCGTGCTGCAGGGCGCATCGTCGGGAATCATCATGCCGCTGGGCATGACCGTGACCTTCAGCGTCTTCCCGACGAACCGCAAGGGCAGCTCGATGGGCTTCTACAGCATGGGCATGGTGCTGGCCCCCACCCTGGGGCCGATGATGGGCGGCCTGGCGATCGAGTTCTTCAACTGGCGTTACGTCTTCCTGCTGACCCTGCCCAGCACCGGCGTGGCGCTGCTGATGGGACTGCTGTTCATGCCCAGCCGGGCCATGCCGAAGCGCCTGCCGCGGTTCGACTTCATCGGCTTCGTCTTCTTCTGCATCGCGATGAGCGGCCTTCTTCTGGGCTTCAGCTACGGGCAGCGGCTCGGCTGGAGTTCAAACGAGATCATCGGCCTGTTCACGCTCGGCAGCGCCGCGACACTCGGTTTCGCGTTCCGCCAGATTTACGGCGATGCCCCGTTCATCAATCTGGCGCTGTTCCGCAACATTCAGTTCGTCGCCGCCAGCGCGATCGCTTTCTTCGCCGGCTGCGCCTTTTTGTCGTCGACATTTCTTGTCCCCCTGTTCGTTCAGCAGATACAGAACTACACCGCCTTCGATGCCGGCCTCATCATGATGCCGGGCGGCCTATCATTGCTGATCATGTACCCGCTGACCGGACGGTTGGCGGATAGCTGGCCACCGCATGTGCTGATCTATATCGGGCTGATCGCATTCGGGATCGCCTTCCTGGCATTGGCCACGGCGGACGTGAACACACCGTTCTGGACAATCGTCGCTTTCACCATCTTCATTCGCGCCGGCACCGCCTTCACGCGGCCGGTCACCAACGCGGCGGCCTTGCGATCACTGCCGCCCGAACTGTTGAACCAGGGCTCCGGCGCGGTCAATCTGATGCGGCAGCTCGGCGCGGTGATCGGCACGAACGGCCTGGTCGTCTTCCTGGAACTGCGCATCCCATTCCATGGTGACGCCTTCGCAGCCATGCAGACCGCCGCGCACCACACGAGCCAGGAAATGCGCGAAGCCTTGATCCGCTTACTGACCGAAGCCGGTGTGCCGCAAACGGTGCGGGAACCGGGCGCGCTGCATTTTCTCGGCGACGTCATCTACGCCCAGGCGAGCACCCTGGGATTCCAGGACGCCTTTGCCGCCCTGGGCATCGTCACCCTATTCGGACTGGTACCCGCCTGGATCATGGCCATCACGCGCAAGGGCGCGCCATTCCGTTTTCGCAGGAGGTTGCAATGATCGTCGTCTTCGGATCCATCAATGTTGATTTGACCTTCCGCGTCGATCATCAACCCGCACCCGGCGAAACCGTACTGTGCCCCGGCTATCTTGCCTCCCCCGGCGGAAAGGGGGCCAACCAGGCCGCCGCCGCCGCCCGGGCCGGCGCGAGAACCGTGATGGTTGGCAGCATCGGTGCTGACGCCTTCGCCGCGCTGGCGGTCGATACCATGCGCAACTCAGGCGTCGAAACGAATGCCGTCGCGACGGTCGACGCCCCCACCGCCTGCGCCGCAATCAGTGTCGACAAGGACGGCGAAAATTCGATCGTCGTCGCGAGCGGGGCAAACCTGTCGACACGGGCCGCGCAGGTGCCCGATGCGCTGCTCGGCCCGGACACGCTTCTGCTGCTGCAGATGGAGGTGGTCCTGGAAGAAAATTGGACGCTGCTCGAACGCGCCCGTGAGCGTGGCGCTCGGACGGCCCTGAATGTGGCACCGGCCGCACCGGTACCCGCGTCGGCGCTGGAGCGGCTCGATTATCTGATCGTCAACGAAATTGAAGGCGCGGCGATCGCAGCCGCCACGGGTATCGATACGCACACACCGGAAGACATCCCCGGGCAACTCGCCGAACGCTATGGGCTGACCTGCGTTCTGACCTTGGGAAAAGCAGGCGCGGTGTTGCACGGCCCGTACGGCGGCTACGCGATCCCGGCGCTAAACGTCACGCCCACCGACACGACCGGCGCCGGTGACACCTATGTCGGCTATCTGGCCGCGGGGGTGGATGCGGGCCTCGATATTGTGGACGCCGCACGCCGGGCCAGTGCCGCTGCGGCGCTCGCCTGTACCAGGGAGGGGGCACAGATCGGCATCCCCGTCACGTCCGACGTCGATGCTGTGCTGGTTCAGCTGGGTGCGGCTGAAAAAACGACCTAACGGACCGTTGCCAAGCGCGACAATTCGAGGTTGGCCCGCTCGCGTTGCTCGTCGCCCTCACGGTCGGGATCCTGCTTCACGAGTATGTTGGGCTCAATGCCGCCATCGACCGATTTGCCGGATGGTGTGTAGTAGCGCGCGGTCGTCAGCTTCAACCCGTCGTTATTCTCAAACGGAATAATGGTCTGCACCGACCCTTTCCCGAACGTCCGGCCGCCGACGAGGATTGCGCGGCCATGGTCTTTCAATGCGCCGGCCAAAATCTCCGCGGCCGAGGCGGAACCGTCATTCACCAAAACGACGATGGGCAGTCCTACTGCGATATCGCCGGCGCGCGCGTTGAAAAACCGCTGATCGACCCGGCTCCGCGTGGAAACGATCGTGCCGCGCTCCAGCAGCTCGTCGGAAATCAACACAGATTGCTCGAGCAAGCCGCCCGGATTATTCCGCAGATCAAGCACGAGGCCCAGCAGCGTATCGCCGGCCTGGCTGCGCATGGTCTCGACCGCATCAACGAACTCCCGAGTCGCTTTCTCGGTAAAACTGGAGATACGGATATAGCCGATACCGTCCTGGAGCGACCAACGCACCGCCTTGATGTGGATGCGGGCTCGGACGATTGCGACTTCAAAGGGCTCCAGATCCGCCCGTTTCACCGTGAGCAACACCTCACTGCCCGCCGGGCCCCGCAGCCGTAACACGGACGCCCGAAGCGTCATGCCAACCAGCGGGTGTCCATCGGCATGTGTGATCAAATCACCCGCTTTTACGCCTGCTTGCGCGGCAGGGGTCCCGTCGATGGGGCTTATGACTTTGATGAAGTCGCCTTCTTTGGTGACCTGTAATCCGATCCCCCCGAACTCGCCCCGCGTCTGGTCCCGCACGGCGCTATAGCTGCGATTGTTCAGATAAGCACTGTAAGGATCGAGCGCCGCCAGCATGCCTTCGATCGCGGCACCAACCAGCTTATCCTCTGCCGCGCTTGCCGGTTCGGGAAACGCCTTGCGCATACCGTCGGCCGCCGCCGTCAGCAGCTTCGCATCGTCGACCTCGTCAACATAAAGGGTGCGGACTTGATCGAAGACTTTGGCAAAGAGCTGAAACTGCGCCCCTGAACCGCTCTCCGACGTGCCTACCTGCTCTGCCAGAGACTTGGCCGCGACACGGGCTTCCGGGCCAGGCGAATGCTGCGCGATACCGCAACCGACAACCAACGCGGTCAGAAGAAGGAACAGAGCAGCGCGAATAACGTTCATGCGGCAAACGGCCCAACAATGGTTCGTCCGGTAAAGTGCGCGGATTATAATCAAGTGCCGACACCGCCACCACCACCCGTTTCAGCGGTCTCGCGGCACGGCGAAACAGTGACAAAGTCATAGTTCACAAACGGTTAACGCCATGCAAGGCACCGAAACCGGTTGCCCGTTCACCGAAAGTTGCGCGGCCCTGTGTCCCCATCTGTGCTATCGCAGCGGATACTCCTGGCGAATGAGGTTCCAATGTTTCGAATTGTGGCTGTTCTTGTCTCGTTGCTGGTTTGCGCCAATGGTCCGGCACTGGCGGATCGGTCTGACAACGAGGACGGTATGACGATCGCCCGCATGAACGATCTGATCGATGCGGTAGGAGACACCGTCACACGGCCAGCGGACGGACAGTGGCGGTTCCGCATCGAAGGCATTCCCGTCTTTGTAGTAACCGATACACGGGCGAACCGGATGCGCATTCTCGTGGGTATCACCAAGACCGAGAGCATCCCGGAGACATTGTTCCGGCGGCTGATGCAGGCGAATTTCGACACCACATTGGATGCGCGTTACGCCATAGCCCGCGACATCGTTTGGGCGGCATATCTCCATCCGTTTAAGTCGCTGAGCGATGCTGAATTTCTGTCCGGTATCGGCCAAACGGTGAATCTTGCCCGAACCTTCGGCAAGACCTACAGCTCCGGCGGCGTCGCCTATGGCGGTGGCGACAGTTCCGGCATCATCGAGCGCGAGTTGATCGAGAAACTCCTGGAAAAAGGCCTCGCGATCTAGGGCCCTCGGTACCCCTGTGAACAGCTTTGAACTGGCGGAGGATGCGTGTCAGTATCCGCCCCCTGGCAAAACATCAGTGATTTGGAGGGGCCGAAATGGCAAACGAAACCTTGCGTGTGGGTCTTATTGGAGCGGGCGGCAACACACGGTCGCGCCATATTCCGGGCTTTAAGGCGCAGGACAATATCAGTCTCGATATCGTCGCGAACCGAACGGTCGAATCCGGCCAAAGGATCGCGGACGAGTTCGGAGTCGCGCGGGTCACTGATGACTGGATGGACGTCGTAAACGACCAATCCATCGACGCGGTGTGCATCGGTACCTGGCCCTACATGCATGCCCCCATGACAATCGCGGCATTGGACGCTGGCAAGCATGTGCTCTGCGAAGCGCGCATGGCGATGAATGCGACGGAAGCACGCATGATGTTGGCCGCCTCGCGACGCAACCCGACCAAGGTCGCCCAGATCGTCACAGCCCCGCATTCGTTGAAGTTCGACAACACGATCATCGATCTGATCAGCGACGGCGCCATTGGTGACCTGATCTCGCTCGACGCGCGCGTCACGGCGGGCAGCAATTTCCCCAACTACGACACACCGGTCCATTGGCGGCACGACCGCGACCTGTCGGGCAACAACATCATGGCGATGGGCATCTGGTACGAATGCATGATGCGCTGGGTCGGGCCGGCCAAGACGGTACACGCGATCGGTCAAGCTGTCGTGCCGCACCGCAAGGACGAGAACGGCCGCCGCCGGCCGATGGCGATCCCCGACCATCTCGACGTCATCGGCAAGCTGGAAGCGGGCGGCCAGATGCGCTTCAGCATTTCCAGCGTCTCCGGTCACGCACCCTCGAATGCCGACATCTACCTCTTCGGCACGGAAGGGACATTGCTGCTGCAAATGGATAAGTCTGGTGAGTTCACCCTATACGCCGGAGGCCGCGGCGACGAAGGCCTCAGCGAAGTGACGGTCGATCCGTCGAAGGCGGGCGGTTGGCGCGTCGAGGAGGAATTCGTCAGCGCGATACGCGGCCAGGAGCAAGTCACTCATACGGACTTCGTGACCGGCGTGAAATACATGGACTGGACGGACGCGGTAACCCGTTCGGTGCGGGAAGGCGTCGCGGTTACGTTGCCTTAGTGGTGTTCGGGGCCGTTCGCATCGACTGATAGATCCTGACGCCGATCACTAGAACGGCGAGGAAGATGAAGAAGATCGCGAGCGGCCGCTCCGCGAAAATCATCACGCCGTCCTCGGAGAGGAGCAGCGCCTGACGCAAGGCGCGTTCAGCGCCCGGGCCCAGGATGAAGGCGATGATGAAGGCTGGCAGGGAGTAGTCGAACTTTTTGAAGAAGTAGCCAACAAAGCCGAAGACAAACATCATGCCGACATCGAATAGCGTGTTGCGCAGCGCGTAGACCGCGACGATCGATGTGATGAAAATGAACGGGTAGATCACGCGGACCGGTACCTTCGCGATGATCTTGCCGATAATGCCGCTGCCCCAATAGCCCATCACGAAATAGGTTGCGATGCAAAGCAGACCGGACGCGAACAGGCCGTAGATGATCTCCGTGTCGGTTTCGAAGATTTTCGGACCGATATTCATGCCGTGAATGAGGAACACGCCGCCCAGCAGCGCGGCGGCCACGCTGCCCGGAATACCCAATGTCAGGAGCGGGATGATATTGGCACCGGAGACGGAATTGTTCGCGGCCTCCGCGGCCGCGACACCCTTGATCTCGCCTTCGTTCCACTTGTCGTCCGGCTTCGCGGACCGCTTCGCCTCCGCATAAGCAACGAAGCATGCTGCCGAGGCACCGACGCCGGGCAACATCCCGATAATCGTGCCCATGCCCGTCGATTTTGCCATCACCGGCAGACAACGGCGGAAGTCCAGCCAGGTCACATAGTTGTCCTGCGGCACGTCCGAGCGTTTCGACAGCATGCGCTCTGCCCCGAGTGCGCCGCGGTCGGCGATTTGCACGAATATTTCGGAAACAACGAAAACGCCGAGCAGCACCGGTACAAGACCAATGCCCGTTTCCAGATAATTGACGTCGAAGGTCAGGCGCGGCATGGAGCTGATCGGATCGAGCCCGATGATCGCCAAGAGAATGCCGAGCATCGTGCTGATCAAGCCACGGATCATCGACGTCCCGATCACACTGCCAATGATGACAAAAGCAGTGCAATAGACTGCGAAGATTTCCGGCGGTCCCATTCGCGCGGTGTAGATCGCGATGAAGGCCGCGCCGAAAATCAGCAAACATTCCGAGAAGGTATCGCCAAGGGCGGAGGCCAGCACTGCCATCTTGAGCGCCTTACCCTGCTTTCCCTGGCGGGTCAGAGGATAGCCCTCAATCTGCGTCGCCGACGCCTGCGGCGTGCCGGGCGTATTGAACAGGATCGCCGGGATCGATCCGCCGAAACTTGCCGCCTTGCCAATCGTATAGACGAAAATCAGCGCCGATAGCGGCTCCATGTAGAACGACAGCGGAATGATCATGGAGATCGCAGCCGATGCGGTCAGTCCCGGCGTCGCACCGGCGAGCAACCCGATTGCCGTGCCGAGAACGGCGTAGAATACCGCCCATCCGCTGGTAAACAGCGTGATCAGACCGTCTATGATCGGATGGTCCATGTCGCCCCTTGTCCCCGCGTACGCCTAAACGCCGATGAACTTTCGCATCGCACCGAAAATGTAAAAATTATCGTATTCGATCAGAATGCCGGTCGGCTCCAGCAGACGAAAAACCCCGAAAAAAGTCACGTAGTAGACCAGCCCCGAAATCGTCGGAATTGTGACCAGCCATTTCACGCCGCGGTTGCCGAACAGCGCCAACGTCGCGGAAAGTATGATGATCGTCGGCAGTAGATACTGAAACAGGTTGATGAGACCCAGATACGCGAAAGCGATCGCGGCCATAGGC
>JAPPPC010000602.1 GCA_028817685.1 Rhodospirillaceae bacterium | reverse complement strand
GGCGGCATGACCCCCATGACCTCGCCAGGGTCGCGATCCCCGACCATTGCCGCTACGGCCGCTTCCGTCGGCGGCATGATCGGCAGCCCGTCGCTCCAGCCTTGCTCGTGGAAATGCTCGTTGATCTCGACATAGGAGTCGGCAAGCATAAAGCGGGAGGCCTGCGCGGCACGGGCCGCGCCCATTACGCCGCCTCCGGCATCACTGTAAGCGCTTTCGCGATTTCATCGACGAAGCGTTCGGCCATATCCTGGACTTGCGCTTCCGTCTTGCTGGCCAGCGGATGATCGACGAAGACCTTCGGATGCAGGGGCATCCCAAGAATCTTCGAACGCAACTCCGCTGATTTCGCAAAACCTTCCGTTAGAACGGTTGCCGCCGGCCGCCCGAGTTTTTCTGCTTCTGTCCCATCATGTAGACCCCACGTGGTACAGGACCCTCAATCAGCCACCGCATGAATGATGGCGTCGCAGCGGGTCGCCATATCGGCCAGCACGTCCGGCGGCGTCGCAACACTGGCGCCGTCCTTCAGATAATATTCAAAATCGGCGACACCGTACTTGTCTCGAAGCAGTTCCTGAAGCTTGGCGAGGAACACATCGGAATGGCGCTTCCTGTTGTCGAGCAAGCCGATCCGCTTGCCTTCCAGACTCTCCAAGCGCGGCGCCAGCGCATAGGTAACCGGCACGTCCTCCGCAGCCGGATGTACCAAGGTGACCATATGTCCGTCGTTCTTCATGACGAGCATCGCCTTATCAAGGGTAGGTCGGATCATTCTACACGAACAGCGAAAACCCGCGCCAATTCGCCGCGCGCCGGACTGCAAAATTATTCGGTCGATCCCACGATCCGCGGACGCGGAAACAACTCCCGGCGCTTTTCTTCCAGCAGCGCTTCGACCGCCGCTTCGCCGCGCCGGAAACAATCGTCAGCCTCGCGCTGTGCCTGCTCTTCGGCCAATGCACGGAAATAAAGCGCGTCCTTGACGCCCGCATGAACGGCCCTGTCGAGCAGTTTCAAAGCTTCACGAAAATTCGTGCGTACGCCGCAACCGAGAAGGTAGGAAACGCCCAGCGCAAATATCGCCTCAGCGTCTCCGGTATCGGCGGCGCGCCTTAAGAGCGCTTCAGATTTTTCCGCCACGCGCACCGTACCGCGCGCCACGATGTGATCGGCCTTGGAGATCATGGCAAGACATCGCTTGGTTCGTCCACGGCCCGAAACCGTACAGGAATACGGTTAATGGATTGATAAATTACTTGAGTGCCGGGCGGAAGAAATCCGCCTGCCAATCGACTACTTTTCCGTCTTCTTGACGTAACCTTCCGGATTCCGCGCGGCAAGCGCTTCAAGGTCGGTGCCGGGACGTTCGGAAGGCCGGGCAAATTGGAGGGCCAATACATTGGCTCCCTCCCCGCCCGCTTTAAGCGAAGGCGTTTCCTCGCCCGGATCGACGCGGATAAGCGAGTTTTCAGAGAGCGTCTTGCCGTCGGCAACAATCGACCCAGCGCACACCAGATAATACTGGCCGCCGCCATCATTCCGCAGGCCGTTCGCGGTGGCGTTGGCGCCCAGACGAATGCCGACGGCGTCGACTCCATCGCCTTGCGAGTCCATCAATGCCTCCCGTTTGACGTCGCCCTCAGCCAAGGGGTCGAGGTTCTGCTCAAACACGGCCGCGATATTGCGGCCGGCCCGGCACGGCATCAGATGCTTGGACCCCGGCATACTGAAGTGCCCTCCGCTTGCGACATTTCGCAGCGTGAAAAAGGAAATTCCATCCTCTTGCGCGACAATCGGTCCGTAGGGCGTGTAGGCGTCCGCGTACTGGAACGTCACAGAACGCACAGGCTTCTTTCCAATATGGCCGCCGCCTGCCACGACGACTTGAAACTGATCGATATCGTGAAAATGCGGATCGATGCGGGCATTCGCATAGGGTCTCTCGACGAGAAATCCCTGCGGAGCCATCGTAATCCGGCCCGAGGTTCCGAAATAGTCGCAGCGCCGACCGACGCCGTCCTTACGTACGATTTCTTTTACCTCTGCTTCCGATGCCGCGATCGCCCTCATGGTGCCGTCCCTATCCGCAAAACAAATCCATCATCACGAGGCATTGTAGCGTTTGAATGCGGCCCGATGCCAATCCGCAACAGATTCTCCACAACTGCAGCTTGAGTGGCCCAACCGCAAGCCTTACCG
>JAPPPC010000249.1 GCA_028817685.1 Rhodospirillaceae bacterium | reverse complement strand
ATCTGGAAGCCGCCGAACTTCGGCGAGAAGTAGCTCGCCTTCGTGGCATCCGAGGTCGTGAAGACCTGCCAGTCCGCGCGGGACTGCAGGTTGTCCGAACCGTTACCGTTGAACACGGTATTCAGGTCACCCAGACCGCCGAACGGTCCGCCCGCGCCCTTGGTCGCGTTCCACGCACCCATCAGCATACGGTTGGTGGCATCGTCCTGGTCGCCCAGTTCGATGGTGCCCCAAGAAGGGCTGGCGATCATGACGTGTGCCTCGTCAACGGCCGGGTTGTCGGCGGCGCCCGCATTCAGCTCGATGTGGACACCGTACTTCATGCCGTTGTCGGCTGTGGCCGAAGTACGAACATGGACTTCGGATTCACTGACCGTGAAGCCATAACCACGACCGTTGTTCGCGGTGATGTCTTCTTCCTTCATATAGGCGGAGAACCAGAACAAACCACCGATGGTCACGTTCATGTTGTCCTTCGAACCCACCGTGCCGGCGTTGGCCGGAGCAGCGAGAAGCGAAGCACCCACCAGGGCCGTAGTGGCCAAGAGAGTCTTCTTCATTATTCAACCTCCAAATTCATGGACTTGCGTCCGCGATTGACCCGGTTAGGGGTCAGAGTCAGCTCCGAGGCAACTGGCACTTCAAGGGCGCCAGACTCCTGTCCCGAAACCTTGCGGAGGATGAAACTCTGAAACTCTGGGTGTTGCAACGAATTCAGTGATTATTCCGCAACGAATTTCATCAATTGTTGCATTTCGACAACAGTTTCTAAGCGCCTTGAATCGTTGGAATTGTTCAATCTTTAGGCGTCAGAGGGTCGCAAACATACCATATAGGTTATCAAGGACTTGGAATCGCTCGATGAATCGGCGCCTGTAAGCTGGATTCCAGGGGCTCTAGGCCGGCGCGATCACCCGCATCGACGACAGATCCTGGATCAATTTGGCGCGCGCGGCGGCATCCAGATCCGGAAACGCCTTGGCGAATTCGTTGCCGGAGAAGCTTCCGGTATTGACGATCCAGGAGACCGGCTCGACGATATCTCCGGGGATCGGCACCTGGCCCTTGGCGCTCTCGAGCAGCGCCTTGCCGTTCTGGCGCACGACCTTGATGCTCTTCACCGCGACCTCGAACCGGTCGTCATCGCTTTCTACGAGCGCGTCGCCGGGCAGGTCGATGCCGCCCCGGTCATAGCGGAACGCATTGTGCATGGGACAGATCGATGCGTGGACCGAGTCACTCCTGCCGATCTCCGCGCACCGTTCAACCATGCCTTCGACCCACGCACGCTGTTCCGCCGGGTCCGATCCCTTGAGCGGGATGTTGGAGCGGATCGCGGGATCCGCGATCGCATGTTCGAACAGCATCGTCATGATGTCGATGCCGATGACGTGGGTCACGCCGAAGGACAGGTGGATGCAGCCCTCGCTCGACGCGAGCGCGTCGTGATACTGGCCGCGCGGGATATAGAGTACGTCGCCCGGCCGCAGCGTGATCTCTTCCAGAAGCTCGCCGCGATTCGCGGCGTTGAAGCCCTCGTCGACATTCTTGAATGCGTCGTTCGCGATCGGGTTCTCGAGCCGGCCTTCGTAGATGCGCCAGACCTTCTCGCCCGCGACATGCAGCGCGAACACCTCGTGGGTGTCGAAGTGGGTCGGGAACGCCTGGTGGGTCTCCCACGAACAGTAGAGGTTGCTCTGAACCTTCGCGCCCAGCCGCGCCTCCAGCGCATTGGCGGCGGAGATCAGGCCCGGCGTCAGGGTGTCGATGTCGTTGGCGACGATCGATGCGCCACGGCGCAGCCAGCTTTTCACCTTCTCCGCGTCGGGCTGCATCGTCTGCTGGTTGTTCCGGTCGATGGCCTGGCGGCAGTATTTCTCGACCGGCACCGCCTCGGTGTCGAGATAGAGCTTCAGGCTCGCCGGGCTCCAGATCGCGGTCATGTTGAGGATCGCGCTGAGCTTGTCCCAGGTCATGACGTCGTCGAGCTTGTCCGGCGACGGCGCGGGAATGTGGAGCGGCTTGCGGTCGTGATACTCCGCGAAGAACTCCGCCTCGCCGACGGGCGCGATCAGGTCCGCGAATGTGTCGATTCGTTTTGCCATGGCCCCTTTATAGTACGATGTTTGTGCGGCGAACATCGGGTTCGCGGGACGGAGGTGCGGGGTGTCCGCAGAGGCTGAAATATCAGACGACATTGCAGA
>JAPPPC010000224.1 GCA_028817685.1 Rhodospirillaceae bacterium | reverse complement strand
CTACGACGCGCACCGCAACCCGACGCCGCCGATGCGCACCATCCACGAGGATTGGAAGAGCAACGCCAAGCTGGTCTCGCCAATGACGGCCACCATGGCGAATGAGCGGCAGATCCAGGAAGCGATGGCGCTGACGGCGGGGATGATCGGCATGATCGACGATGCGGTGGGCGACATTGTCGCCGCCTTGCGAGATACCGGCCGCTACGACGATACCGTGATCTGCTTCACCTCCGACCATGGCGACTATCTGGGCGATTTCGGCCTACTGCTGAAGGGCGCCATGCCCTTCCGGTCGATCACGCAGGTGCCGATGATCTGGTCCGACCCGGCGGACCGCACGGCCAAGACGACGGACGCCCTGTCCTCGACGATCGACTTGCCGGCGACGATCCTGGAACGGGCCGGCGTCGCCCCCTATTTCGGCATGCAGGCGGAGAGCTTTATGCCGGTGCTTAACGGCGAAACCGCGCGGCACCGCGATGAGATCTTTATCGAATACAATGACAGCGGCGCGCGGCTGGGTTTCCAGACCGCGGCCCGGGTCAAGGCCCTCGTCACCGACCGCCACCGCTTCACCCTCTACAAGGGAGAGGATTGGGGCGAGCTGTACGATCTGGCCGAAGACCCGAAAGAATCCCACAACCGCTGTGACGATCCCGGTTACTCCAATGTGAAAGCCGACCTGTCGCTGCGACTGAACCACATGCTGGCCGGCCTGATGGACGAAAGCCCGCGCCCGCAGCGCCGGGCGTAAGCACCTACAGCCGCACCAGGTGCCGGGGCCGGCCCCAGTCCCGGGCCTCCTCCGCCGCGCGGGCGACGTCCTCTTCCAGCAGGAGCCCTTCTTCGACCAGGCGTCGCGCGGCCGCGGTGATAGCGTCAACATAGCCCTGCGCCGAACCATAGCGCTCCAGCACGGATGGTCGCGGATCGCCGGTCACATCCCGCTCTTCCGGTGAATCCATGAAGGGGATATAGCTGCCGCTGAATTCGTAGTTCGCCCCCGTGCCGTAGCCCTGCGACCGCGTGTTCCAACCCGTGTAGGTGCCGAGCGGCGCCTGCACCATGGGCGCGCGGACGCCGGCGACGTCATTGCCGTCAGGATCGACCGCGGGCACGAGGATCGCGTAGCCATGATGATCGAGGATTTCGGGCGGCTGTTTCGACAGGATGCCCTGATCCGCCTCGGGACCGAAATCGAGCCGCGACAGGCCCGCCGGCCCCGTCGTCGGGCGCACCCCCGGGATCGCCGGAAACTGTTCCCGCCACACCGCGTAAGGCACCGCGGTCCCGTCCGCGACTCGAGGGATGCACGAGTCCGGCGGCGGCGTGCCGTCGGTCGCCCAGGCGTCGAGTGCGTCGAGCAGCGCCCGGAACAGGGGCGAAGCGGCGACGACATTGGCGTAGTGCTCGCACACGCCCTTCGCCGGGATGACGTCGCGCGGACTGGAGGTGTGCTGCGAGCTGGCCCACATATAGATCCGCACGCCGTCCGGCTGCGGCAAATCGTTGCCGCGCGTGTCCGTGTGGGTGAGCGAGGCGCGGCGCTGCCAATATTCCGTCGCACTCTGCGTATGCATGATCAACGGGTCGGTCTCGGGGCGCTTCAGGATCGCGTCGGTCTTGCCGCTCAGATGGTCGGTCGTCTCCGCATAGGAGAAAGGGAAGCTGTCGGCGATATTGTCGTGATCTTCGTATTGCTGGCCCGCCATGGAGACCGCGTTCGAAAACCGATGGTTCAGCCACATGCGGCCCGCGCCGGCGACATGCGGGATCACCCCGTCGAACACACGCCGCGCCTGCGCGTCCGCATTGAAACCGCGATAGAGGAAATCGCGCAGGCAGCGTCCCGTCTGCGAGCGGCCATAACCGTAAGCCTTCTCGATGCCGGGCAAAGGGTTCGGGACGCCAGTCCGGTCCGCTTCGCCATATTTCAGAAAGCTCACCAGATCGCGCACCGCGACATGGCCCAGCCCCATCACCAGCGGATCGCGGCCGGTATAGACCAGCTCGTAGATCCAGCCGGGCTGGAAACCATCGTGCAGGGTGATGAATTCGTCGGACGGCAGGATGGCGAGCGCACCGCCGCCGCGCGCTGCGACCTGGCTGTCCGGGTCGAGCCCGCGCGTCGCCTGCGCGAAGGACCAGGCCTCGGAAGGAATCGGGATGCGTTCGTCGCCCGGATAGCGCCGCCTTGTCAGGAC
>JAPPPC010000879.1 GCA_028817685.1 Rhodospirillaceae bacterium | reverse complement strand
CGAGGGCGCTGTCCATCGATGTGCCGCCGGCGTCGGCGATCATCGCCGCCGTTTCCGACGCGCCGGCCGCGTTGATGTCGGCGGCCATCACCTTGGCGCCTTCCGCGGCGTAGCCCTTGGCGATCGCGCGGCCGATCCCCGATCCCGCGCCGGTGACCACGGCGATATGGCCTTCGAGCAGCGTTCCCATATTTCCTCTCCCCCGCCATTCGGTTTAGGTTCTCGTCACAAGAATACGGGGCAGCAGGAGACGAGTCATGCAGGTCGGCATTTCCATTCACACCACGGAGATCGGCAACGATCCCATCGCCATCCGCGATTTCGTGCAGGCGGCCGAGGATATGGGATACGAACATCTGACCCTGATCGACCACGTCATCCAGTCCGGCAAAGCGGTCGCCGACGATTGGCGCGCCTTCTACACCCGGGACAACGCCTTCCATGAGCCGCTGATCTTCTACGCCTATGTCGCGGCGCTG
Source organism: Rhodospirillaceae bacterium (assembly GCA_028817685.1). Taxonomy (GTDB): domain Bacteria; phylum Pseudomonadota; class Alphaproteobacteria; order UBA8366. The sequence continues at coordinate 1,729 of JAPPPC010000879.1, read as the reverse complement.
ACGAAATCCATCGAGCTGGCAACCGCGATCCTGATCCTGCCGCAGCGACAAACCGCGCTCGTCGCCAAACAGTGCGCCGAGCTCGACCTGTTGAGCGGCGGGCGGCTGCGGCTCGGCGTCGGAATCGGCTGGAACGAGATGGAATTCGACGTGCTGCACGAGAATTTCCGCAATCGCGCCCGCCGCGTGGTCGAGCAGATCGAGGTGATGCGCAAATTGTGGACAAACGAGCTGGTCGATTTCGAAGGCGAGTTTCACAAGATCGCCGATGCCGGGCTCAACCCGCTGCCGGTGCAGAGACCGATTCCGGTCTGGATTGGCGCCTTCGTCGAACCGGCGATCAAACGGGCCGGCCGTGTCGCCGATGGCTGGTTCGCCAATCCGCGCGTGCCGCCGGGACCTGAATCGGAGGAACATTTCGAGTTTTTCCGCGGCGCGGCACGCGAAGCCGGGCGCGATCCCGACAAGCTGGGCATCGATGCCACGGTGCTGGCCGGCGATCGCGGCTCGCAAGCCTGGGCAGCGGAAGCGGAACAATGGCAGGCAATGGGTGCGACCCACCTGACCTTCCGTACGATGGCCGCCGGCATGACCTCGAACGACCAGCATATCGAGGCGATCCGGAAGTTCCGCGAGGCCTGGCCTTCAAAATAGAAGACTGATTTTTATGTGCGGAATTCCACACATATCTTGACGCGAGATAATATGTGTAAAATAATGCACATATCGAAATCATCGGGCACGAACCCAATGCAAGAAACGTGGAAGGCGCTCGCCGATCCCACACGGCGCGGCATTCTAGACCTGCTGCGCGCGGAACCGCGCACGACATCCGATATCTGCGCGGCGTTCGAGGGTCAAAGCCGCTTCAAGGTCATGAACCATATGGCTGTGCTGCGCGATGCGGGGCTCCTGCGCAGCGAGAAACGGGGCCGCGAGCGTATCAACAGCCTCGACGCCGCCCCTTTGGGCACCGCCTATGAGGACTGGATGCGGCATTACGAGGTCGAATGGGCCGGCCGCCTCGGCCGGCTTCAGAGATTCGTCGAAACGAGGAAATCGGACATGGAAGCGAAAGCCGTGCCCACCGTCACCCTGACCGCACTCTCCCTCGACCAGTCGGTCGAGATAGAAGCGTCTTGCGACATCGTTTTCCGCGCATTGACCGACGATATCGGCGCGTGGTTCCACGCCTATCGTCAGATCGGCGAAGACGCCACCGATATCGTCATCGAAGCTCGTCCGGGCGGCCACTTCAAGGAATGGGGCCAGAACGGCGACGGCGCCATTTGGGGCACGGTTCAGGAGATCAAACGCAACGCCCTCCTGGTTCTGGAAGGCCGCATGGGCATGCGCCCGGCCCTTCACGCCCGAACCGTGTTCGCTTTGGCGCCGCACGGCGACACGGGTTGCCGCCTGACCTTCACCCAACGCGGCGTCGGCGAGTTCACCGCCGCGCATCACGAAAAGGTCGGCGAAGGCTGGCGCATCATGCTGTGCGAAGGCCTGAAGGGTTTCGTTGAAGATGGCGTATCCGTCGGCCCCCGTCGCTAACCGAAACGCAGGAGAACGCCCATGCCGAAATTTCACGACAAGATCATGCCAGGCGAAAGCGATGTCTATCGGGCCGCGCGCGACAAACTGCTGGAAGCCGAGCTCGATCTCCGGCGCCAGGTCGAGACGGTCGCAGCGCTGCGCCGCACCCTCCCCTTGGGCGGCGCGCTAAAGG
>JAPPPC010000672.1 GCA_028817685.1 Rhodospirillaceae bacterium | reverse complement strand
CCCAGGGACCCGATCCTTTCCTCGCGGCACCAATGGCCGAGGAAGTGGGTCGAATATCAGGCGTCGCAGAGCTGTGAGGCGTGTGCACCGTCATCGGAGAGGGCGACGACCGTGTTCTCGTCGGTCAGCAGTTCGCGGACCTCATCCTGGTCGTAATTGATGAAGGGGAAGCGGAAGCGGGCGGCGAAGTCGCTCTCGATCGACAGGTCGAGCGCCAGGTCGGTGGCGTCAACGCCGCGTTCCCTGGCAACGTCGGTGAGCGGCCGTTCATCCTGCGACGGATACGACGGCAGGGTCGAGATCACCGCGCGTCCGGTCCAGTTCGCCAGTAGGTTTTTCTGGTCCGGCGCCGTCAGCGCCTTGAAGTTCTGGCGGAATTCGGGATCGGCGTAGGCGCCCTTCTTGGCGTTCGTGTCGAGCCCCATCAGCTCCTTGAAGATCGGGAATAGTTCGAAGGGGAAGGGTTCTCCGAAATCGAAATCGAAATTGATCGGCCGGCAGGCGACCTGCGGCACGATATCGAGGCCCGCGGCGCGCTGCTCCGCCGTTTTCACGAGATGGCGCTGATGCGAGCCCGGTCCTGTCATCCCCGACAGCAACGCCGTCCAGGTGACGGGTACCCCATGGCGTTGCGCCAGGTCGGACAGCTCGTCATGGAACAGTTTCTTGCCGATGGTGCATTGCATGATGCCGCGGCCGGTCGACGCCATGGCACCGATCAGCGCATCGGTCTCGGCAAAACCGGCGAGGCGGCTTGGCACCGGCCGGCCGTCAAAGGCGTTGTGGGTGGCGGCCATCGAGGTTGAGAATCCGAGTGCTCCGGCCTCCATGCCCGCTCGCACGATCGCGGCCATCTGATCGATCTCGTCGGCGGTTGCCTCGCGCTCCATGGCGTCGTCACCCATGACGTAGAGGCGCACCGGCGTGTGACCGATGAAGGAGGCCAGGTTGATCGCCATGCCGCCCTTTTTGATCGCGCCGAGATAGTCCGGGTAGCTTTCGAATGGCCAGTCGAGACCGAGCCCGGCTTCGAGCGCCTCGTAGCTCATGCCTTCGACTTTTTCCAGGGTGCGCATGATGCCCTGGCGATCGGCGGGGCGCATCGGCGCGACGCCGAAGCCGCAATTGCCCATGACGGCGGTCGTCACCCCGTGCCATGGCGAGATCGACAGCATATTGTCCCACATGACCTGCGCGTCGTAATGGGTGTGGATATCGACAAAGCCCGGGCTGACCACGAGTCCGCCCGCATCGATGGTTCGCACGGCGTCCCCATCCGCTTTGCCAAGCGCGACGACCTTGCCGTCCTGTACACCCACATCACCGCGATAGGCTTCACCGCCGCTGCCGTCGACGATGGTGCCGCCGACTATTTTCAAGTCATAGTCCATGGAATATCGGTCCGTTCGAGTATGCGTCTGCGCGCGAGTTTAGAAGATCGCATCGAAATTCTGAAACCGTTGGGTGCCAGGAATGGCATAGGCGCGTCTCGCTTGCCAAAATGGCGCCGGCGGGAACAGCCCGCCGAAGCGCCGAAAAAGGAGTGACCGTTCGATGAGTCATGGCAACATGGATGCGCGGACTTTGCGCGCGGGTCTCGATCATCCCGTAATCGATTCCGACGGGCACTGGATCGAGTACGGTCCCCATCTGGCGCGGGGGCTGAAACGCCATGGCGGTGCCGCGGCCGTCGAAGGCTTTATGCATTTCGGCAACGAGATTGCGGGCACCGTGGCCATGGGGCTGGAGAACCGCCGGGAATCCCGCAAGGCACAGGAAGCCTGGTGGTCATTGCCGACCCGGAATACCCGTGACCGGGCGACCGTAATGATGCCGAACTTGCTGCGCGAGCGGCTGGACGAGTTCGGTATCGATTTCGGCGTCATCTATCCGACCTCCGGTCTCGGTCTGCCGCAGGTCCCCGATGCGTCCGCGCGGCGCGCCGCCTGCGCCGCCTACAACGCCTATGCCGCCGAACTGTTCGCTGACCATACGGACCGCCTGACACCGGCGGCGGTAGTGCCGATGCACGACCCGGACGAGGCGATTGCCGAACTCGAGCATGTCAAAACACTTGGGCTGAAGGCGGTGATGATGGGCAGCTTGATCAAGCGGCCGATTCCGGAACTTGCCGCGCAATCCGACGAACTGGCCAGCGCCTTCCCTTGGCTCGATGTCCTCGGCCTGGACAGCCCTTACGATTACGACCC
>JAPPPC010000738.1 GCA_028817685.1 Rhodospirillaceae bacterium | reverse complement strand
CTTCTATAGTGCAGGAATTCGATAGTCGCGTAGGGTGCGAGTTCGATCGGTGTCTTGGTTTCCAGCTCCGAAAAGGGGTCGATCGCCGGTGTGGTCGTCCCCGAAACGTCGAGCGCCAGGGCGGCCGGTTTTCCTGCCAACGCGGCGTTCGGGCCGAGGCTGAATGCCACGATAAGGGCAAAAATCCAGGCCAAACCCAAATGCAAGCCGAAGAGAGGTATGTTTTTGGTGCCAGCGGTCATGCGAACTTTCCTGTTTGAAGTCGTCAATGATACCCTAGTTTGCTTTAAGAACATAAGGCGCGTACGGCTGAAATCTACGCATCCGCTCAGCGCGCGGTACCGACATGCTGCAACTCCCGGCGCTGAAACACCCGGATTACCGCCGACTCTGGTTCGGAGCCGCCTTCAATCAACAAGGTATGAGCGGCGAGCATGTCGTGCTCGGGGCGCTCGTCTTTCAGATCACGGAATCGACCGGCTGGATCGGCGCGATCATGGCGGTCTATTTCCTGCCTTTGTTCGTTTTTGGCATGCTGTCGGGCGCGGTTGCCGATTGGATGGACCGGCGCACCCTGCTGCGGCGTACGGAATTGGCGTTCGTGGCGCTGCAGCTCTGTTTCGCGGCTTTGCTGTTTCTCGGCATCGACGATCTGCCGGTGATCGTCGCCTTTACGCTGCTGACGGGCAGTTTTTTGTTTTTTGATAAGGCGTTTAGCGTGAGTTACTCCTAAGAATTCGTCGGCAGCGGTCAAGTCGTTTCCGGCCTCGGGCTTTTGAATTTGAGCGGCCGGTCGGGTCAGCTTGTCGGCGCCTTGCTGGTGGGCCTCGTCATGAAGCATTACGGCGCGCCTGCCGCACTGACGGTAATCGCGACGGGCCATGCCATCGCCTTTCTGGCGTTTGCGCGCTTGCGGTCGGCGGGTGAGGCGGCTGTAAAAGATCACGCGCCGATCGGGCAGAATTTGCGCGAATACGCCGCCGAACTGCGCACTAACGGTATCCTGACGATGCTGGTGCTGATCACGGCCGCGGTCGAAGTGTTCGGCTTTTCGTTCGCCACGGCGCTGCCAGAATTGGCGACAGCGCGGCTCAATTTGGGTGAGGACGGGTTGGGATATCTGCACGCGGCAAGGGCTGCCGGCGGTATCGTCGCGGGTCTGACGATGTCCTTCATGGGGCAGATGCAGCGAAGAGGGTTGGCCTATCTTTTCGTAATCTTCGCCTTCGGGGCGAGCATACTGCTGCTGTCCGTCGAGGGTGCGCTGTTATTCACGGTCTGTGCGGTGGCGCTGGTCGCGCTCCTGGCAACGACCTCCGACGTGCTGACGCAAAGCATGATGCAGCTCAGCGTCGCCAACGAATTGCGCGGCCGGGCGATGGGCGTATGGGTGCTGGCGGTCGGTATCGCGCCGATCGGCCATCTTCAGTTCGGCGTGCTGTCGGTTGCGATCGGCCTGTCCAACACGCTTGCCGTCAACGGCGCGATCCTGGTCGCGGTCGGCCTTGTCGTCGCTCTCGCCGCGCCGCGATTGCGACAACTTTAAGCGTGCAGCTTCGCCAGCGTTTCGGCGAGGCTGGTCCCGACGCCTTCGACCGCGTTGCGCTGCTCTTCCTCTTTCAGCTCGCCGTTTTCGTCGAAGGCCGTCCAAGCACCCCTTACCGTCGCCTGTCCTGGGATGACAAGGACACCGATATTGCCCAGGATCTGACGCAGATGGACCAGGCCACGCAAGCCGCCAAGTCCGCCCCCCGCGGCGATCAGCCCTGCCGTCTTGCCGGTGAAACAGCGCAGGTCGGCACTTGCGTCCCGACGCGTCACCCAGTCGATCGTGTTCTTCAGAACCGGCGCAACCGAGCTGTTGTATTCAGGGGACGCGATCAACAGTCCATTATGGTCCATGAACAAGGCCTGAAGTTTCTCCGCATTTTCCGGCAGACCGCTCTCCGCTTCCAGATCGCCGTCATAGATTGGCATTCGATAGTTCGCGAGGTCGATGACCGTAACCGAAGCGCCTGCGGCTTCGGCGCCGCGAACGGCCGTGCGCAGCAGTGTCTTGTTGAAGGAAGCCGCGCGTGTGCTGCCGGCGAAGGCGAGGATCTTGGCATTGGACATTTCGATGATTCCTTAGCAAGGGGACGTTCGGCACTCTAAACTATCTTTACAAATTCGGAAGTGGGGGCGCTGCGGCTCCTAAGCAAGGGGGAATTTCAGTGATGAAGTATGGGTTTTATTTGCCGACACGCGGGCCGTTGGGCGAGCCGGATGCGATCGAGGAGATCGTGCGGCAGGGCGAGGCGATGGATTTCGCGACCATCGTGATCGGCGACCATATCGTCTTCCCGGTCACTGTTGACTCGCAATACCCCTATACGGTGGGTGGCGGTTTCCCCGGCCAGGGGGATGCGTTGGAGCAGCTGTCGCTGATGGCCTTCATCGCTGGCATTAGCAACAGCGCGCGTTTGGTGACCAGCGTCATGATCCTGCCGCACCGCAACCCGCTCGTGACGGCCAAGATGCTGGCGACCATCGATGTGCTGTCCAAGGGGCGCGTGACGGTCGGCGTCGGTGTCGGTTGGATGCGCGAGGAGTTCGAGGCGCTGGGCGCCCCCGACTTCGACAAGCGCGGCGCGTCGAGCAACGAATACCTCGAGATCTTCAAGAAGTGTTGGACGCAGGATCCGGTGTCGCATGAAGGCGAGTTCTATTCCTTCAAGGAACTGCGCTGCGTGCCGCACCCGGTGCAAAAACCGCACCCGCCGATCTGGGTCGGCGGCCATAGCCGTCCGGCCCTCCGTCGGACCGCAAAATACGGCGATGGCTGGCAACCGGTCGGCGCGACATCGGCTTCGCCGCTGCATCCGCCGGAGTTCAAACAAAAGCTCGATGAGTTGCGGGCGATGACGGAGGCGGAAGGCCGCAGCTATGACGAGCTGACGATCTCTTTCAAGGCGCCGTCCTACGACCCGGGAATGGTGCCCGAGGGCGATGACCGCTTGCTGTTCACCGGGACACCGGAGCGGGTGGCGGAAGATCTACGCGCCTACAAGGATTTGGGGGTGCACGAGGTCATTTTCGATTTCCGCGCGCCGCCGGTTTCCCAGACGATCGAGAACATGGATCAGTTCATGAAAGAGGTTGTGCCGCTGGTCGGGTAACGCCGGCTCACCCTTCTGCCCAGGCGGCGCGGCGGTTGCGCACGCCGCGCCGTACCAGGATGAACACGACCAGGGCCGTCAGCGCCCAGAAGATCCAGCAGATCTCGTTGCGGAAGAAGATCTCCATGCCGCCCTGCGACAGCAGCAGGGATTGTCGGAAATTATCTTCTAGCAACGGGCCCAGCACGAAGGCGATCAGGAAAGGTGCAGCGGGAATGCCGGTGCGCAGCATGCCGAAACCGAGCAGGCCGACCAGCATCATTACCAGAATGTCGAACGGGTTGTTGTTGACCGCGTAGCCGCCATAGACGCACAGCACCAACACCATCGGAAATAGGATCTTGTTCGGCAGCAGGACGACGTGGCTGAAGATGCGGATTGCGCTCTTGCCGACGATGAACAGGAAGACGGAGCTGATCATGATGCCGATGAACAGGGCGTAGATCAGGTCGAGATTATCCTGGAACAGCAACGGTCCGGGCTGCAGCCCATGGATCATGAAGGCGCCCAGGATCACCGCGGTGACGATATCGCCGGGGACGCCGAGCGCGAGCAGCGGGATCAGCGTTGCGCCGCAGGTGCCGTTGTTGCCGGCCTCAGCTGCGGCGACGCCCTCCATTTCGCCATTGCCGAACTTGGCGTCCGGGTTCTTTGAGGTCCGCTGCGCCTCGCTATAGGACAGGAAGGCGGCTGGTGCGCCGCCGATGCCGGGAATGGCGCCGAGGACGACGCCGATGATGCTGCCGCGGAAGATGCTTTTGAAACAGCGGCGGAACTCGGCGAAGGTCGCGTGACCGCCGGCAAGTGCCTGGATTTGGCCGCGTTCCTCGAACTTCTTGGCGTAGTGGTTGATGATCTCCGGCAGGGCGAACAGGCCGATCAGCACCGGAATGAAATTAAGCCCAGCCATCAGTTCCACCTCGCCGAACACAAAACGGTTCGTGCCATAGACCAGATCGAGTCCGACCGTGGCCAGGAACAGGCCGAGCCCGGCTGATATCATCCCCTTCGGCATGTTTTCCCCGGCGATACCGGCGATGATCGTCAGCGAGAAAACGATCAAGGTAAAATATTCCGGCGGCCCGAAGCGCAGCGCGAAACTGGCGAGCAAGCCCGCGAACAGGATCAGCGAGATGTTCGAGACGAAATCGGCGAAGCAGGAAGCGTAGAGCGCCATGTCGAGCGCCTTGCGCGCTTGCCCGTTCTGCGACATCGGATAGCCGTCCATTACGGTGCAGGAAGCGGCCGGCGTCCCTGGCGTCTTGATCAGGATCGCGGTGATCGAGCCGCCATAGACTCCGCCCTTATAGACGCCGAGCAGCAGCAGTATCCCAACGGCAGGGTGCATGTTGAAAGTGAAGGGCAGGGTGAGGGCGACGCCCATGGTCACCGTCATGCCGGGAATGGCGCCGATGATCGTGCCGATGACCACGCCGCCGAACAGGGCGAGCACGGTCTCGACCGACAGGACGATGTCGAGGGCGGATTGCAAATGATCGAGTAGCATGGCTCAGGAAATCCAGTCGCCGAAGATGCCCATGGGGATCGAAACATTCGCCACGTAGCGGAAAAACAGGAACAGAGCCACGGGCAGGATGACGGTAATGGCGACGATCAAGACCGGGCGCCGTTCACCGCCGAGCAGCATGAAAGTCACCAGCGCCAGCGCCGAGGTCACGACCATGCCAAGGATATCGAGCAGAAGGTAGTACCCGGCCAGCAGGACCAGCGCGCCGATCCAGCGGGCGGGGGCGAAATTCGCGGGCTCGTCCGCTTCTGAACTTTTCCGGTTGCGGTGGCTACGATAGGCCTGGAGGGCGACGAGAATCCCCATCAAGCAGATGAAGACCGCTATTACCGACGGCCAGAAAGACGGTCCCAGCGCCATCACATTGATCTGGCCTGGATTCTCGACCCCGGCTGGAATCACGACAAACAGGGCCAGGCAGGCGAAGGCGATCGTTACGCCGCCAAGGATCAGGTCACTGCGTTCCGCTGCGCGCATCAGCTTGCTTTCAAGACTCCCTGCGGAGCCGAAATGGTTTCAGGAACCGTGATGACGTCCGGTTGTCACGGTTGCGGGGCAGGGCGTTGTGCGTCGCCCTGCCCCGCAAACGGCCGCTACTTCTTGATGATCATGCCGACTTTTTCGGCAACCGCCCGCATCGCCTTGAACTGGCTTTCCGCGAACTTCTCCATCTCCGCCGGTGAACTGATCGACGGAATGGAACCGAGACGGCTGGTCATCTTGTTCCAGGACTTGTCCTTTTTGATCTTTTGCAGGACGTCGACCCATTTATCGACGACCTCTTTCGGCAGGCCCTTGGGACCGTACAATGCGCTCCACCCGACCGCGAGTTCGAGATCCTTGCGGCCGATTTCGGCCACCGTCGGCACGTCCTTGATCGCCCCGAAGCGCTCCGGCGTGGTCACGAACAGCGCGCGCAGGGTGCCGGCGCGGATCTGACCGATCAGGCCGGAGAGGTTCTGGAAGAACATATCCACATGGCCGCCGACCAGGGCTGCCGCCGCGGCGCCGCCGCCCTTATACGGCACGTGGGTCATCGCATCCGCACCCATACCCATGCCGCTCAAGGTCATCACCATCGCGATATGCGGCAAAGTGCCGACGCCGCCGGTCGAATAGGACAGTTTCTCGCCGGCCTTCAAGGCTTTCTCGATATCGCCGATCGACTTGAACTTGGATTTGGCGTTGACGGCGAGCACAAAGGGGTTCTTCTCGAGCAAGCCCAGGAAGGTATAGTCGTTCCACTTGTAGGGGATGCCCGGGTTGATCGCCGGGACGCCGGCCTGTGAGCCGACCCGCGCCAGTAGCAGCGTGTAGCCGTCCGGCTTTGAACGTACGACGAAGTTCGAGCCCGTCACGCCGCCGGCGCCGGTACGGTTACTCGCCAGGATCGCCTGTCCCATATATTCCGGCGCGGTCGACGACAGGATGCGTGCCTGCAGGTCCGCGGCGCCGCCCGCGTCATACGGGATGATGATCCGGATCGGTTTCGTCGGGTATTCAGCCGACGCGTCCTGCGCTACGCCGGATACCGCCATGATCGCCGCGGCGGACGCAAACAGCGCGCCACGGACTATCCTTGAGAATTTCATTCCTAGTCCTCCCAGTATTCCTCTGTTCCAATATTTAGGGCTTTGCCCTGTGCCCGGCTTGTGCGTCGGGTTCTCTGACCGTTGGTCTGGTACGATAAGTAATATATCAGCGGTATTGTCGACGCTGGGTTGTGAAGAGTCCAGCGACCGCGAGTGCGGTTCGCGGTTTCGATACAACCTGGAACACCGTCTCGTTTCGGAGAGAGCGGTGTGGCCGGTCAGTTTCTTCCGCCGGGAAGTTCCGCCGCTCCGTAGCGGTCTTCCAGGTCGCGCCATCGCTTGTTGTCGAAAAGATCCCACAAGCCGGTGTGGTCCAGCATGCTGCCGGCCATGCCCGCCGTGGTGCCCGCCCGTTTCAATTCGGCCATCAACAAGGCGCCCGTCCGGCCCAGCAGCCGGGTCAGCGAGTTGGGAAAGATAGCGACACTGAAGCCGATGTCCTGCAATTGCGGATAGGGCAGCACGGGTGTGCGGCCGCCTTCGACCATGTTGGCCAAGGTCGGTTTCGTGAGCTGCCGGTTGAGCGTTTCGAGTTCAGCTTCGCTTTCCGGCGATTCCAGGAACAGGATGTCCGCCCCCGCCTCCGCGTAGAGATTCGATCGTTCGATCGCCGCGTCGAGCCCCTCCGTGCTGCGCGCATCGGTGCGGGCGATGATGGCGATTCCGTCCGTGCGGGCATCGACCGCCGCCTTGATGCGGCCCACCATTTCGGCAGCGGGAACGATGACACGCCCCGGCTCGTGACCGCACTTCTTCGGCCAGGCCTGGTCCTCGATCTGTATGGCGCTGACACCGGCGCGCTCGAAATCCCGGACGGTGCGCATGATGTTCAGCGGGCCGCCGAATCCGGTATCCGCGTCGGCGATGACTGGGATCGATACCACATCGGCGATCCGCTGCACCCGGTCGAGAATTTCGCCATAGGACATCAGCCCGACATCGGGCGCGCCCAACGCGCTCATCGAAACGCCCGATCCGGTGATGTAGACGGCGGGGAAGCCGGCCGTATCGACGAGACGGGCGGTGATGCAATCGAACGCCCCGGGGGCGACCACGATCTCCGGGGCGGCGATCAGGCGGTGCAGCCGCGCGGTACGGTTTTCGGTATTGCTGAGACCGACGGGAAACGCGTCCGCGGGAACGGTGCTGGGCGACAGGTTTTCTTGAGACATGGCGAAGTCCTTTTTTGGGCCGGCCGTTGCCTCTCAACGCGCAAGGCCGTTTGCAATCGAGCAAATTTGCGCTGGAATGGTACACTTCACCGGCGATGAACCAAACGGACCGGGCCAGAATGAGCGCAGCGTCGACAAACCTATCGGAGTACGAAATTGTGCCGAGCGGCGGATTGCTCGGCGCCGAGGTGATCGGATTCGATACCGGCGTCGAGCCCGACGCGGAAACGATGGCCGCCCTGCGCGCGAGTTTCGCGGCGCACGGCGTGCTGTGCTTTCGCGATCAAAACTTGACGGAAGATCAGCTGGTCGCGTTCACGCGGCGTTTCGGCGAGACCGAATCCTACGTCCTGTCGGACTATTCGCTGGACGACCACCCGGAAATCCTGATCGTCTCCAACATCGTCGAAGACGGGACACCGATCGGTCTGCGCGACGCCGGCACCACGTGGCATACCGACATGTCCTATATACCCGCGCCGCCGGCGGCGACGATCCTTCATGCCAGGGAGGTGCCGGTCGGCGACGATGGGGAGATTTTGGGCGATACGCTGTTCGCCAGCACCGCTGCTGCCTACGACGCCTTGCCGCAGGAGCTGAAGGATCGTCTCGAGGGGTGCCGGACGACCCATTCCTACGAGGCGAAGCACGCGCGGCGGGCGCAGGAAGGCAAGAGCAACCGCAAACCGATCACGCAGGCGCAGCGCGATGCGCTGCCGCCCGTTCGCCACCCCGTCATCCGCCGGCACCCGGTGACCGGCGTGCGGTGCATTTTCGTCGTCGCGGGCGAATGCGTCGGGATCGATGGCATTCCGGAGGACGAGGCGACGGATATATTGGAGATGCTGGCGCAGCACACGGTCAAGCCGGAGTTTCATCATCGCCACAAATGGCGGCGCGGCGACGTCCTGATCTGGGATAACTGTCTGGTGCAGCATCTCGCCATACATGACTACGCGCTGCCGCAGCGCCGGTTGATGCTGCGGACCACGGTCAAGGGCACCGTCCCGCACTGAAAATAGGGTTGTGGCCGAAAGGGGACGCTTACGTGATGTTAACCTGTATTGCGCACCACTAGGATATGGCAGGAAAACCCGTCCAGAAGGCGATGAACGAGCCCATCGAGAGCGAACTCGAACGGCTACGCGAGCGCGTCGCGTCGCTTGAGGCCGAGCTGGATGCCGGAAAACAACGTGAAAGCGTGCTGCAGGCTGAGATCGAGCGCTGGGAAGCGTTCGCGCGGATCAACCCGGTCTGGTTCTGGGAGACTGACGCGGAGCTGCGCTATACCTTTTTTTCGGACAACGTCCTGGATCTGGCGGGCGTGCCGCCGGAGTGGCATTACGGGAAGACACGCGGCGATATCGGGGCGCCCAAAAGCAAGAGCTCCGAGGCCTGGGACGGTCACCTGGAAACACTGCGGAATCGTGAATCGTTCAAGGATTTCATCTTCGAGCGCAAGGGACCGGACGGCATTCAATGGATGTGTTCCAGTGGCGTGCCGTTCTTCGATAAACAAGGCAATTTTAAAGGCTATCGCGGTATCGGATCGGACGTCACGGAACGGGTCGCGACCCAGTCGCGCATCGACATCCTGCTGGCATCGATCGAACAACTCGACGAGATGTTCGTCATCTGGGATGCGGATGACCGGTTGCTTGTCTGTAACGATCGCTTTCGTGAAATTAATGCGGCGGCTATCGCGACGACCAAGCCAGGGACGCATATCGAAGACCATATCCGGGCGGCTATGGCGAAAGGGCTATATCCCGACGCGGAGGGCCGGGAAGAGGAGTGGTTTGAAGGCAGGATGCAGCGTTACCGTAACCCCGGCCCGGTTTTCGAGCAGCGCCGACAGGACGGGCAATGGATCCTGATCCACGAGCAGAAGGTTGCCGGCGGGGCGACGGCGACGATTTCGACCAACATCACGGAGCTTAAGAAGGCGTCGCAGGCGGAGCGTGAGAAAGCGGCCATCCTGGAGATCACCTTCGACACGATTCCCGACGGCATACAGGTTTTGAACCGGGACCTCGATCTCACCTGTCCGTCATCAAAACATTTGGGACATCTGAGCCTATTCGTTAACGGAGGATTTG
>JAPPPC010000206.1 GCA_028817685.1 Rhodospirillaceae bacterium | reverse complement strand
TTTAGAGACTGCCCCAATTATGAGTACTCGATAGAGGCGTGTTGGCGCGACTGGGTTTGGACCGAGAGGTTTCCCGGTCGCGAAGAATTGGTGCGCTACTTCGAACATGTCGACCAAGCGCTCGGTTTGAGTCGCGACATCGATTTGGATACGCGCATCGAAGCCTGTCATTTCAACGCGGATGGAAGCTGGACGGTAAGCGCTGAGGGTGGACGCCAATACGCCTGTTCCATGCTGTTGCTCTGCACGGGCTTCGGCTCAAAACCGTATACGCCCGATCTGCCGGGTCTCGAGTCCTTCGCCGGGATTTGTCACCACACGGCAACCTGGCCTGAAGATGGCGTGGGTTTCAATGGGCGTCGGGTTGGCGTTATCGGGACGGGTGCCAGCGGTGTGCAGGTTGTCCAAGAGGCCGCACCGCACGCCGAACATCTGACCGTATTTCAGCGGACGCCGAACACAGCACTGCCCATGCAGCAGCGGGCGCTCGATCCAGAGGCGCAAGCGGTGGCGAAAGCGAACTATCCGGAATTGTTCGCGCAGCGCAATGTGCCGCCGGGCAACTTCTGCGATATCGCGCGACCGGATATCGGGGCTTTCGACGTGACCGAAACGGAGCGCGGGGAAGTGTTCGAGACGGCCTGGCAATGGGGTGGCTTCCGATTCTGGATCGGGACGTTTAACGATATTCTGCTCGACGAAGCGGCCAATCGGACCGCCTACGACTTCTGGCGCGACAAGACACGGGCGCGGATCGACGATCCAGCTGTCGCCGAGATACTGGCGCCGTTGGAGCCGCCCTATCCGTTCGGCACCAAGCGTCCCTCTCTAGAGCAAAACTTCTATGAGTGCTTCAACCGGTCCAACGTTGCCTTGGTGGATATCCGGTCGACGCCGATCGAAGCGATTGAGCCGGCTGGCGTACGAACCCGTGACGGGTTGTTTGAATTGGATGTGTTGGTGCTGGCCACCGGATTCGACGCCAATACCGGTGGGCTGACCGCTATCGATATCCGCGGCCGGGACAATCGCTCGCTGGCCGAAGCCTGGTCGGATGGCGTCGATACGCATCTTGGGATGGCAGTCCCTGAGTTCCCGAACATGTTGATGCTGTATGGGCCGCAAAGTGCCACGGCATTTTGCAACGGGCCAACCTGCGCGGAGTTCCAGGGAGATTGGGTGGGCCGGCTGCTTAAACAAATGCGGGCTGAAGGTCACAGCACGGTTGAGACTACGCCGGCGATGGGCGCGGCCTGGTCGGCGCATCTCTCCGAGTTGGCCGATACCACTCTCTTTGGTCGGACCGATTCCTGGTACATGGCCGCGAACATCCCCGGCAAGCGGCGTCAACTCCTGAACTATCCGAACAGCGACGCCTATCGAGATCATCTGAGCGACTGCGAGACGGATGGATATAAAGGGTTTGTGTTCCGATAAGACGCGAACGCCCGGCTGGAAGTTTGCCTCATTGGCATCGGTCGGGGTGCGCGCCGTGATATAGTTTCCGCTGCGCCGCCGTAACCAATCGAGAGTCCCATCGCGCACGCTGAAACGATAGACAACCTCTTCGAGCGTTACGGTCCCGTCTACAAATGGCTGGTGACCTGCACCTGCATGGTCGCGACACTGACCGTTGCGCTCGCCGGTTCGACGGTCAACGTCGCTTTCCCGGAGATCATGGGGGCCTTCGGCATCGGCCGGGATCAGGCGCAGCTTCTCTCGACAGGGTATTTTGCGGCACAGACGGCGGGGATGCTTTTGAGCGCTTGGCTGATCGAAGTGATCGGCGAACGCCGCACCTGCACGATCGCGCTGATCGCTTTTCTGCTCGGCGGGTTGATGAGCGGTTTCGCTGACGAGTCCGGCAGTCTGGTCCTGGGGCGGGTGATGCAGGGCGTGTCTTCCGGCGTCATCCAGCCGCTCGGCATGGCCGTTACGTTCCGCGTATTTCCGCAGGAGAGCAAAGGCCTCTCCATGGGGATCTACAGTCTCGGCATGGTGATGGGACCGTCGCTCGGCCCGACCATGGGCGGTCTGGCAATAGCCGAGTTCAGCTGGCGCGCCGTGTTCCTGCTATCGCTTCCGACGGCCTTTCTGGCGCTGATCTTCTGCAACGTGTTCCTGCCGACGCGGAACCTGCCGAAACAACTGCCGCGCTTCGAATTTCTTGGATTCATGTTTCTGTGCGCATCATTGTTCGGCTTCCTGCTTGG
>JAPPPC010000513.1:8499-9557 GCA_028817685.1 Rhodospirillaceae bacterium | reverse complement strand
TTGCGTAGTTTTTCGCACATTTACGCCCAATCACGTCCTTGGCATTTCTCGATTACAACATCGACTTCTTGATCCATTGCGTCAAAAGAGTAATAAGGAACAACGATGAGATATTTCTTCTCCGACCGTTTTAGGCGGGAAAGAACAATTGGCGTGACGACTCTGAAAGTAAAAAACACACCGGAAGGGTTTTCGTCGGGGCCTAGATAGATATCAACCCAAATATCAACATCACTTGGGTCATCGGGCTGCCATTCCTCTATGGGATGATGGTCCGAAGCAATGTAACCATGCTTCGTCGCTGCTCTGGGCAAGCTGTGCTTCGTTGCTACTTTTTCCCAATCGATCCCATCGCTTTCATTTGCCACGAAAATTTCCTTTGGGATCACCGCATCACGAACGGGTTCGACATCGGTTCGTCCGAGGTGTTCATCCACACGGTCTTCGGGCGCGTGTAGTCGTACATCGCCTGGAAACCGCTTTCGCGGCCATAGCCTGACCCTTTGATGCCGCCGAACTCGGCGATGGGGGAGACGGCGCGGTAGGTGTTGACCCAGACGATGCCGGCGCGGACCGCCTTGGACATCCGCAGGGCGCGGGCGCTGTTCTGGGTGAAGATGCCGGCGGCGAGGCCATGCACCGTGTCGTTGGCGAGCGCGATCACCTCGTCTTCATCTTTGAAGCGCAGGACGCTCAGCACAGGACCGAACAGTTCGGTGTCGACGATGCGCAAATCCTGCCGCGGGCAGGCGATGATGGTCGGTTCGTAGTAATTGCCCTGCAGACCTTGCGGCCGCTTGCCGCCGCAGAGCAACTCGCCGCCCTCGCGCTGGGCATGGGCGACTTCTTCTTCGATCTTTTCCAACTGGCCGGTGGTGCAGAGCGGACCCATCTGGGTTTCGTCCAGCAGGGGATCGCCGATGCGGATGTCGCGCGCCTGCACCGTCATCTTTTCCAGGAACGCGTCGGCGACGCCCTCTTGCAGGTACAGCCGCGATCCGGCGACGCAGCTTTGCCCGGTTGCGCCGAAGATGCCGGCGATGGAGCCGTTCACCGCG
>JAPPPC010000513.1:5469-8489 GCA_028817685.1 Rhodospirillaceae bacterium | reverse complement strand
CTTTCGATATTGGCGTCGTCGAACACGATGCAGGGCGACTGGCCGCCCAACTCCCACGCGCCCTCGGCGAACTTTTCCGCCGAATTGTACAGCACCTGCCGTGCTGCGGTCGGACCGCCGGTAAAGGAGATGCGGGCCACCAGCGGGTGCGAGGTCAGCGCCTTGCCACATGGGTCACCATGGCCGGAGACGATGTTGACCACGCCCGGCGGGAAACCGGCCTCTTCGACCAGGCGGCCGAAATCGAGCATCGCCGCCGAGGCGTGCTCGGACGCCTTCAGCACAACCGTGTTACCCGCCGCCAGCGCCGGCCCGATCTTCACTGCGACGAGGAAGAGCTGCGAGTTCCACGGCACGACCGCGGCCACGACGCCGAGCGGTTCGCGTTGGGTGAAGACGAACAGGTCCGGCTTGTCGATGGGCAGAGTCTCGCCGCTGATCTTGTCGGCGCAGCCGGCGTAGAAGTGGAAGAACTCGGCGATGTATTTCGCCTGCCAGCGCGTCTCCTTCAGCATCTTGCCGGTATCGATGGTCTCTGTCCGGCCGAGATCCTCCGACTTCTCCGCCAGCAGGTCGGCGAGATTGCGCAGGCAGCGGCCGCGTTCGGTCGGGGTCATCGAGGCCCACGGTCCCGACGTGAAGGCGCGATGGGCGGCGCGCACCGCCCGGTCGACATCGTCGGTGGTGGCTTCCGGAACCTGCGACCAGACTTCCCCCGTCGCCGGGTTCACGCTGTCGAACAGGGTGCCGTCCGACGCGCCAACCCAGTCGCCATCGATCAGCATCTCGTAACGGCGGATCTCCGTCATCGTTGGGCTCGCTTGGCTAGCGATTCTTCTTGCGCCAGTCCTCGATATATTCGATCACCGTATCCGCGTCCTTGATATCGGCGTAGCGGCGGCCGACGTCGCGGAGATTGTCCCGATGCGGGCCCTCGTCATGATCGCCGACGCAATCCTCCGGCACGATGGTGCGGAAGCCGCGGCTGAAGCTGTCGATGGTGGACGCACGAATGCAGCCGCTGGTGACGCAGCCGGTCACGATCACCGTGTCGACCCGCTCCTTGGCGAAGAAGCTCGCGACCGGCGTCTCGAAGAAGATCGATGGGCCGCTCTTGCACAACCCCATGTCGTAGCTCTCGTCATAGGTGCGCGGCTCCAGCTCCGTACCGGGCGCGCCATGAATGAATTGCTCGCGCACCGCCTGCACCTTCCAATGCGGCATTTCGCGCTGGCTGGGGTAGCTGGTCCAGCAATTGGCGATCGGCACGCCGGCGCGGCGGGCGGCGTCCAGCAGGCGGGCGGTGTTTTCCACGCCGCGCTCGATCAAGGGCGCGCCGCCGAGCGGATATTTCGGGTCGGTGAAGGCGGTCATATAGTCGACGACGACGATGCCGGGCTTGTCGCCGAAGCCGATTTCGCCGCTATTGTAAGTGCGTTGTTCATAGATGTCCGCCATCGCTCTGCTCCCTGAAGTCACAAATTGCCGCGGCGGCTCGCACCGCCCGGTCCCGTCGACTATAAGAATGCCTTGGCACGAAGCGCCGCGAAAGGATTTTCGGTGGAATACACGCAGTTGGGGAAAACGGGCCTGACCGTCAGCGTCGCCGGGCTGGGTTGCGGCGGCGGCAGCCGTCTTGGCATGAACCGGGGCTTGAGCACGGCGGAATCGGTGGCGCTGGTGCGCACGGCGATGGATTTGGGCGTCAATTATCTCGATACGGCGGCCGTATACGGGACCGAGGGCATTGTCGGGGAAGCCATCAAATCGGTGCCGCGCGACGAGATCTTCGTCGCCACCAAGGCGACGATCCGCAAGGGAATGGAGTTGCTGCCGGTCGAGGACGTGCTTGCCAGTCTCGACAACTCGCTGCGCACCCTCGACACGGACTATGTCGACGTCTTCCAGTTCCACGCGGTGCCGCCCGCGCTGTACGACCGTATCCGCGAGGACTACGCACCGGCGCTGTTGCGCGAGAAGGAGAAGGGCAAGCTGCGCCATCTCGGCCTGACCGAGACCCCGCCGAACGACCCGGCGGGCGAGATGCTGATCAAGGCGTCGCGCGATCCGGTCTGGGAAGTCATCATGCTGGGTTTCCACATGATGCATCAGGTGGCGCGCCGCAATTGCTTTCCGGGCACGATGGAGAACGGTATCGGCACGGTGCTGATGTTCGTCGTGCGCAGCATCTTCAGTATCCCGGGCCGGCTGGAAGAGACGATGGCGTCTCTGGCGGCCGAAGGGAAGGTGCCGGACTGGCTTGCCGAGGGCGAAGGTCCGCTGGATTTCCTGATCCATGAGGGCGGCGCGGAAAGCGTGATCGACGCCGCCTACCGCTACGCGCGGCATGAACCGGGCACGGACGTGATCCTGTTCGGCACCGGTGTCGAAGCGCATCTGCGCACCAATCTGGCGTCGATCCTGAAACCACCCCTGCCGGCGGAAGACGTCGCCAAGCTGAACGAGCTGTTCAACCATCTTGAAGGGGTCGGGCTCGACCTGCCGGAGAAACGGACGGGATAAGGCGGGATTAGAGCGATAACCTCGTTCGACTAGCAAGTATCCGTTGGAGAGAATTCATGAAACTGGTCACATACCACGACAGTAAGGGCGAGAGTTACGGGGTCGCGACCGATGACGGGATCGTCAATGCGGGACGGGCCCTGTATTACCGGGATTTGCGCGCGGTGCTGGAGGCGGACGCTCTGGATGAAGTGCGGGACTATGTCGATGGCCGGGACCCCGATACGGCGCTTGCCGACGTCACGCTGCTGCCGCCGGTGCAGAACCCGGACAAAATCATCATGGTCGGGTTGAACTACGCGACCCATGTGGCCGAAGGCGGCCGCGACACGCCGGAATATCCAATGCTTTTTCCGCGCTACGCGAACACGCAGGTCGGGCACGGCCAGGCGATGATCCGGCCGAAAGCGTCGGAGAAGCTAGACTTCGAGGGCGAGTTGGCGTTCGTCATCGGCAAGGCCGGCCGGAACTTGGCAAAGGAAAACGCCTACGACCAT
>JAPPPC010000513.1:0-5459 GCA_028817685.1 Rhodospirillaceae bacterium | reverse complement strand
CGACCATGTCGCCGGATATGCCTGCTACAACGATGGCAGCGTCCGCGACTGGCAGCGGCATACCGGCCAGTTCATGCCGGGCAAGAATTTCATCGGCACCGGCGCGTTCGGTCCCTGGCTGGTGACGACGGATGAGATTCCCGATCCCGAGGTGATGAGCCTGGTCACGCGCCTGAATGGCGAGGAGATGCAGCGCGCAACGATCGACGATTTGATCTTCGGTGTGCCGGAATTGATGGCCTACATCACCACTTTCACCGAGCTGGTGCCGGGCGATGTTGTCGTCACGGGCACCACGGGCGGGGTCGGCGCCTATCGCACGCCGCCGGTCTGGATGAAGGAAGGCGACACGGTTGAAATCGATATCTCCGGCGTCGGCATCCTGCAAAACCCCATCATCAACGAATAGCGACACAGCAGGCATTTCATGGACGCACCCACAACGCTGCCGGACTCATGGGACGAGGCGGCGGACGTCGTCGTCGTCGGCCTCGGCGCGGCCGGCTTCGCCGCCTCCGTCACCGCACACGAGCTTGGCGACGACGTACTTATTCTGGAAAAAGCGCCGGAAGGTGAGGAAGGCGGCAATACCCGCGTCGCCGGCCAGGGCTATCTCAACACCTCCAACCCGGAAAGCGCCGAAGCCTACCTGACCGCACTGTGCGGTCCCTACAAGGTGCCGGAGGTCATGATCCGCACCTGGTCGGAGGAGATGTGCCGGAACAATGACTGGCTCGCCAGCCTGGGCGCCGATCCGCAAGAGCATCAACACCAGCCGGTCGGCATCGAATTCCCCGAGCTGCCGGGCTCCGATTGCGTGCACAAGTTCCATGACGGGCCGACCTACGGCTATTCGCTGACCTGGAAGCGCTTCGAAAGCCTGGTCAAGGAACGACCGATCCGCATCCTCTACGAGACGCCGGGCAAGGGGCTGATCCAGAACGGCGGGACCGGCGAAATTGTCGGTGTCCGGGCGATCCGGGACGGAAAGACCATTGCGGTGAAGGCGCGCAAGGCGGTCGTGCTGACCTGCGGCGGCTTCGAAAACAATCAAGAGATGATCCGCGACTATCTGCCGGACCTGCCTTACTGCTACACCTCGGGCTCGCCCTATAACGAAGGGGACGGGGTGTCGATGGCGCTCGCGGTGGGTGCCGATCTTTGGCACATGAACAACTACGCCGGTCCGACCATGGCCTTCAAGGCGGAAGAGATCGCAACGACCTTTTCCATGCAGGCGTTCCACTTCAGCAAGGAGTTGCCGGGCGGTGCCATTGCGGTGGGGCCGGACGGCAAGCGCTTCACCGACGAGAAGTACAAGAACCGGCACGGCAAGGTGCCTTTGCACGGTACCTGGAAGAAAATGCCGACACCTTGTCCGATGCACATGATCTTCGACCACGCGCATATGACGGCGGCGCCGCTATGGGATGCGACGCCGCGGCATGGCTGGACCCAGATCATCGAGAAATACGAATGGTCGGCGGACAACAGCGCGGAACTCGAGAAGGGATGGATCAAGTCCGCCGATACGGTCGAGGGGTTGGCCGAGTTGATCGGGCTCGATGGGGCGGCGCTGGCCGACACGGTGGCCCGCTGGAATGCCGGCTGCGACGCCGGTGCGGATCCGGAGTATGGCCGCAGTCTGATGCTGAATCCGATCGCCGAGGCACCTTACTACGCGATCGAGATGTCGCCCAGCATGCTGAATACCCAGGGCGGGCCGCGGCGCAACGAGAATGCGCAGATCGTGCGGCCGGGCGGGGCACCGATCCCGCGCCTTTACAGTGCCGGTGAGCTGGGATCGATCTACAGCTACCTGTATCAGGGCACGGGCAATATCGGCGAGTGCCTGGCCTTCGGACGTATCGCCGGCCGGAATGCGGCGGCGGAACAAGCCTGGGACGGCAATTAGGAGGCCGGCAGCATGACGCGCCATTTCGGCATGCTGATTCCATCGACCAACACCACGGTCGAAATCGAGTATACGCGGCTGTTGCCGCCGGATTTGCAGGCGCATTACGCGCGGCTCGGTAAGGCGGAGAATGTCGTGTTCTCCGCCAGCCGCGACGATGATTTGTCCTACCAATCGAAGATGCTCGGCAATGCGAAGGTCGAGGTCATCGCACTGACGCAGACCTCCGCCAGCCTGCACGAGGACGGTTATGACGCGAAAGCCAAGGCGCGTATGTCGGAAGGGGCCGGCGTGCCGGCGATCACCTCGGCCGAGGCGATCGGCGAGGCGGGCGCTGGGCGCACGGCGGATCGCGCTGATTTCACCCTATTCCGATGCGGTGATGGCGCGGGCGAAGCAATATTACGAGAGCCGGTATGGGCTCGAGGTGCTGGCGACGGCGCCGTTCGGGGCGACGGATTCCTATGCGATCGGCGAATTGGGGCCGGAGAATGCGACCGATGCCTTCACACAGTACGACCGGCCAGAAATCGATGTACTGGTCCTCCCGGGGGGTAATTTCCCGACCATGGTGCATATCGCCGAATGGGAAGCGCGATGCGGCAAGCCGGTCCTCACCACGAACCAGGTCGTGATTTGGGCGGTGATGGCGGCGCTGGGTATCGATACGCCGCTGGCTGGGTTGGGCCGGTTGCTGGAAGAGTTGCCCATTCCGGCGGCGTGAGCGTCGCCATTGTGGTGAATTTATTAACCTTTACGAACGAATGTGGCGTCCGTCGGCCGAGCGAAAAATCGCCGGGACAGCGAGGACATCATGCGGGCGCTTCTTATCGAAGATAACAAAGTCGTTTCCGACAGCATTCGGACGATGCTGGTGCCGGAAGAATACGAAGTCGACACCGTCGCCTTTGGCGAAGATGGCTTGGCGACCGCGAGGCGGGGCGGGCACGACGTTATCATTCTCGACCTGATGTTGCCGGATATCGACGGGCATGACGTGTTGTGCCGGATGCGCCGGGACGGGGTGAAAAGCCCCATACTGATCCTGACAGGATTGGAAGAGGCCGAGAACAAGGCCCGTTGTCTGGATAACGGTGCCGATGACTTTCTGACCAAGCCGTTGGATCGAAAAGAGTTTCTGTCGCGTCTGGACGGCTTGACTCAGGGCGGTCGGGAAGCGGTTTCACCGTCCAATGATGGCGGCCGTCTGGCGGTGAATTTTGACACCAATACGTTCCTGATGATGTACCGCTAGGCGCGTTGATCGAATCGCCTGCGCGCCAGCGCCGATTCCTAAAATAGCTCTCAAAACCCGCCTTCGCTGGCCGAAGGATGTGGTGTCGGGTAAGCGCTTGAATCGACAGGTCTCTGTGCTGTCATCGTAAGAAAACTCCAGGACAGCGGGCCGCGCCCAGCCCGCCTTTTTTGATCCGCCGCAAGGTTGCGATATACGTCGTTGCGAGAGGTTTCTACGCAATGGCTGGTGTCCCGATTCAAAAGAACCACAAAATAAGCCCGCTCCGATTGTCGTTGGCCGTTATTTTGTTGAGCGGCGTGGCGTTGCCCACCGGCGCGGCCGCGCAATCGCAAGGATTTTATCTATCCGGTGCGCTGGGGGCGGTATTTCCACGGGATTCGGAGTTCAGCGGATCCGGAATCTCGGCGGAAGCCAGCCACGATCCGGGCCTGTTCGGCAGTCTCGCGCTGGGAACGACATTCGGTGAGAACTGGCGCGGCGATGTGGCCCTTTCGCACCGCATAAGCGATGTCGAGTCGATTTCGGGCGCCGCGAATGGCAGCGGCGAAATCAGCGGCACGGCTGCCATGGTCAATGGCTATTACGACCTGTTCAGCGGTTCGGACTGGCGCCCTTATGTCGGGGCTGGCATCGGCCTGATGCGCCTCAACGCGGACGGTATTACGCCGATCGGCGGGTCGACGATCGATGACGAGGATACGGTCGTTGCGGTGCAGGGCATTGCCGGTATCGGATACCGGGTAAACGACCGGCTGGGCCTGTTCACGGATTATCGGTTCCTGGCGACCACCGAGGCGGACTACACGACGGCGGCGAGTCGGCCGGCGGATGCCGACTATCGCGAACATCGTGTCGTGATCGGCTTGCGCTGGTCGTTCGGTGGCTCTGAAGCGGCGCCGAAACCGGCTGCGGCGACGTTCATGGAGCCGAAAAAGACGGCGAAAAAGTCGCTGGATATGCCGTGGTCGCCGGAAGACCGGCCCAAGGCGGCACCGAAACAACCCGTGACACCGGCGGCAAAGCCGACCCCGACACCGCCGAAACAAGTGGCCAAGGCACCGGAACCGGCGAAATCACCGGCGGCGCAGCGGCGCTTCCTGGTTCATTTCGATTGGGATCGCTGGGCGCTGACCGGTGAGGCACGCGCGATCATCCGGGCCGCCGGAGAAGCCGGTGCCAGCGGTCGCGCGACGGGCATTCACGCCACCGGGCATGCCGACCGTTCCGGGCCTGTCCGGTACAACATGATGCTGTCGCAACGCCGCGCCGAAGCGGTCAAGGCGGAACTCGTCAAGCTCGGCGTACCGGCGGGGGCGATTACCGTCGAATGGAAAGGCGAGGCCGCACCTGTCGCCAAGACCGCCGACGGCATCCGGGAGCCCAAGAACCGGCGGGTCGAAATCCAGCTGAAGTAGCGCAGCCTTTCACTCGTGCGGAGGGCGCGGGCTGGAGCCGGGGCCGTCCGGCTGATTAGACTGCCATCCCGTATACTGGAAGAATGGCACCGTTCGAGCTGAAAGAAGGTCTGCATGCTGAGCCGTGAGGAGAACGCGTATCTTACCCGCACGGGACCGGATACGCCGATGGGCGCATTCATGCGGCGGTTCTGGATGCCGTTCATGTTGTCGCAAGAGATCGCGGAGCCGGACGGGCCGCCGGTCCGGGTCCGGTTGCTTGGCGAGGATCTGCTGGCCTTCCGGGACAGTGAGGGCCGGGCAGCACTGGTCGATCGCTACTGTCCGCACCGGCGGGTAAGTCTGTTCTTCGGGCGCAACGAGGAATGCGGCATCCGCTGCGTCTATCATGGCTGGAAGTTCGACGCGGACGGTAACTGTGTCGATATGCCGTCGGAGCCCGCGGACAGCAATTTCAAGGACAAGGTGAAGCTGAAATCCTATCCGGTGCGCGAGAAGGCGGGCATCCTTTGGGCCTATATGGGACCGGCGGAGGCCATGGGCGATCTGCCGGACCTGGAATGGATGGCCGTGCCCGACGATCACCGCTACGTCTCGCGCTGGTATCAGCACAGCAATTTCGTCCAAGCGGTCGAGGGCGAAATCGATTCCGCCCATGTCAGCTTCCTGCACCGCAAGATCGAGAATGACGCGGCGAACAAGGCGGCGTTGACCGGTGCCTATTTCTCTGGCGACACCGCACCCAAATGGAAGGTCGTTGAATCGGATTTCGGCATGACCCTTGGGGCGCGCCGCCGGGTCGAGAATGGCGGCTATTATTGGCGCATGAACCAGTGGTTCTATCCGTTCTACACGATGATCGCGCCTGTAC